>NZ_JBYVEB010000187.1:0-3059 GCF_058117085.1 Chryseobacterium sp. CG10_8
AGATCAGACAAACGTTCTTCTTTTTTTTGTGATTTTCCTTTCACGTGTTTTCTCCAAACTTCATTTCCATTGGGATCTACAAAAAGCATCCAAAAAGTTTCATCATCTTTCTCCACTCTACCTTCAGCTTGGGTATATCCTCCAAGAAGAAAACCTTTGGTTTCTGAGTCTTTGGCATTCATGACCATATTAAGCCCCATCAAGATATCTCTGTTTTTAAAAGAATAGGATTTCTGCCATTGTTCATTTCCATTGTTATCTAAAGCAACAAGCCACACATCCGTTCCTTCTTCTATTCCTACGGACTTGTTTCCTGATTTTTCAGATCTACTTTCTCCTCCTATAAGTACTCCATCAAGAGTATTCACCAAAGTTCTTGGGTGATCATCCTGATCACCGCCATAGGTTCTCTGCCAGAGTATTTTTCCTGTTTGATCCAGTTTCACTAGCCAATAATCACCTTGTCCATAGTTTTCAGTTGCTTTAGCCACATAGGTTATTGGAGTGGTTGTTTGCGCTTTTGAGGTTGAGTTTTCTTTTTTGTTTTCGGTTTTAGTTTTCGAATACTCAGCATTTACTTTGAGGTCTTCATTACTAACAGCCCCACTTCTGGAATAGATGGCTAACACAATACCCCCATCACGAGTAGGAACCATAGACTCCACCTGATCAGAACCTTTCCCTCCTATTACTAATTGAGAGATCTCTTTTCCTTCTTTATCTAAAATAGAAACAAACACATCTTTGGATCCGAAGCTTTTTTCTCCTCTTTCAATACTTCCTGCTACAACAAATCCTTTGTCCCCATTTAGAACCACTGCTTTGGCTTCTTCATAGGCAGAAGTTCCTAAAGTCCGTTGCCATTGTTCTTCTCCGTTTTCAGAAACTTTAATAAGCCAAATATCGGAACCTCCTTTGCTTTCATCTTTTTTATCTAACCCAAGAGGTGATAACGTGGTGCCAGTAACGAGGAAGCTTCCATCTTGAGTTGCGGTTACTGAAGTAAGGAAATCATGGTTTTGACCTCCAAAATGTTTTTCCCATACTTCATTTCCTTGTTGATTGAGTTTGACTAAGTGAAAATCGTAGCCATTGTTTTGGGGTTTTCCTCCATCTGAACTAACAGAGGGCATTTTGGATTGTTGGATGGAACTCCCTGAAATAAGGAATTGACCATCGACAGTAGTAGTAATCTGATTGAGAAAGTCTTGGGTAGAAGACTTGATGTCTTTTTGCCAGAGAACTTCTTGTGCGGAGATGCTAGCTATGCTCCATAGGAACAGCCCAACAGTAAATGTTTTTCGCATAAGAGGAGAGGTTTTGTGTTTCTTTAAATCTATGTGATTAAAGTTAAGAAAAATAAACACTCAAAAATGGATATGAAATGATAACTTTTGGAAATATTGCGATATTGTATAATTTAATATATTGAAAAGCAATTCTTTGCTTCATTCAAGTATCAAAATATCCGTGTTATTTTTTAGAAACTTCCGGTTGAAAGAACTGATTATTACCAAAAGAAATAGAATTTTCATAAGAAAATGACAGAAGGAAATGTGTTTACATAGAATATTATCAACAAATATTTTCTTCTTCCCAATAAACGACCGTTTTGTTAGAATGAAGCCAAAAACTAAAGCCATACGAATTTTCGTATGGCTTTGTATGGAAAACAGCGTTTTTATAAATACGTAATAAACAAAATGTTATACTGTAAAACCCTATTTAAAAAAAGAGTCGAATTAGTTGCAACTACCATAATGTCTTAATACTTCAGACAAGCCTAAATGCAGCTTTAACGATTTACTTAACGTGGAAAGAAAAAATTGTAAAAATATAAGACCTCTCAAATTTGTCCCAACAAGTAACAATTACGAGAATACAAAATAAGTTTTTGTGAGATTTTAATTTTATTTTGGCATTTTTTTGTCTTATATTCGCATTTGTAAGATGTTTAATTATTAAAAATCTCACTTATGACTATTTCAGAACGTATTCGATTATATAGACAACAAAAGGGACTTTCTCAAGCGGAGCTTGCGGTAAAGTCTCAGGTTAACAGCAAGAGCTTATCACGTTATGAGTTAGGAAGCAGTATTCCACCTGCAGATATTTTAAAAAGTATTGCAGATGCTTTGGGGGTTTCTTCGGATGCTTTGCTTAATGATGATATTGTGTCAATAAAAGATAAAGAGCTTCTTGAAAAATTTGAAGTAATCCAAGAGATGAATGATGAAGATAAAGCCATTGTTAATCGTTTTTTGGATTTGACGATTAGAGATTTTAGAACCAAACAAACCTACTCAAAAAATTAGTAAAATGAACTTTCAATATATACTCGACAATCATGGTAATGCTACCGGTGTTTTTATACCAATTGAGGAATGGCAATCGCTAAAGCAAAAGTATGATGGCTTAGGACAAGAAGAACTTAATGGTGATGATATTCCCGAATGGCACAAGAAAATCTTGGACGAGCGCTTGGAAGACTACCGCAAGAATCCCGATAACAGTATGGATTTTGATGTGATGATGCAGTCGGTTAGGGAAAAATACGGACTATGAGTTTTGTCTTTAAAAACAGACCGAGAGTTTATAACGATATTATCGAAGCGGTGGAGTATTTCTTGCCCATTAATCCTGCTTTAGCCGAACGTTTTCTTGACAGTATAGAAGAAGCCAAACAAAGGATTCTGAATACTCCGAAGGGTTTCCAAATAAAATACAATGAGAACGTGAGAACGGTTCTTATAAAACCTTTTGATTACCATATCTACTACATTATAGAAGAAAACAGTATTACCATTCTTGCCATTTTGCACGCCAAAAGTGGAGAAGAAAAAATTAGCAAAATATAAAGCATGTAGAAAGGTAGATAAGTCTGCTTTTTTTCTCAATTGAAAACAAAAAGCCACCTAATTTTAGGTGGCTTTTTTTATTAACCAAAGCTTGTGCGGATTTTCGTATGGCTTGGTATGGAAAATTGTATTTTTCACAAGTGCTTAATAAACAAAATGTTATACTGTTAAATCCTATTTTTATAAGCGTAGACTAAAATT
>NZ_JBYVEB010000188.1:0-3001 GCF_058117085.1 Chryseobacterium sp. CG10_8
TGTATTATTTTGGTTTCGTTGGATAGTGTCCAATTAAGTTGTTGGTCATTATTGACTTTGTAGCTATCAACTCCGATATACTCTACGGAGTACATCTTTTCTTTGTCTTTCCATACTTTAGTGCTTAATTGCCCACCTTTAAGATTGGTGCCAATTTCTCCCGTATTTTTTTCTGAAGATATCGTAATTGCCGAAGCTCTCTTTGCTGTTAAATCACTGACGAATTCTGAATGATCTTTGAAGATTTCAAGCCTTACATCATCGGTTATTATACTGTCAGACTTGGTGGAATCTGGGATAAATCTGTATTCGTAAATAAATCGATGAGTCTGTGATTTTAATGAAATGAACATTAAAATAATAAAAAAGGTTGAGGCTTTGGTCATTTTGTGTAAGTGTTTTTTTCAAGAATGATACAATAACGCAAAACAAGAAACGAAATTATACTTCACTCCAGATTGTGGAATGAAAATCTGTCAAAGTGAGAATTGTACATCAACAAGTAACTGTCAATTTTTTAATCCACCTCGTATTCGAGTTTAATGGTGATGCTTGCCTCTTTTTCTTTGGAGGAAGTGTTGAAAGTACCTCCATAAGAATAATCTTCATTGGAGTTAGGCGCGGTGATTTGGATAACGCCCATGGTTGCTCTTTTGAGGTTTCCAAGACCACTTCCGGCATTTTCTGCAATTTTTTCCGCGCGTTGTTTGGCGTCTTTGGTCGCATCTGCAATCATTTGTTGCTTCACATCCGCTAACTTGGTGTAGAAGTAGTTAGGAGATGAGGACGTGAATTCGATTCCTTGATTGATGATTTCGGTGATGTTCCGAGAAAGGTTTTCGATTTTGGCAACGTCTTTACTTTCGATAGAAACCGTTTGAGAAAGTTGGTAACCAGCAAAGGTTTTAATGCTGTTTCCTGAAGAATCCGAATTGTAATTGTACTGTTTCTCAATATCAACCGCCGAAAAAACCAGTTCGTTAGCTTTTAACCCCTTTGAAGTCAAATACTGAATGATAATTTTGCGGTCTTCTGCAAGCTGGTCATAGGCAGATTTTAGTTCGAAGCTGTTTCTCGAAAAACGACCACTCCATGTAATGAGGTCAGAGGTGAATTTCTTACTTCCTAAACCTGTTACGCTGATGGTGTTTTCAGACTTGTTTCGGTTTTTGATGGCACTTCCCAAAAGTCCCAAACCAATAATAAAACCAAGGGATGCAATGCTAATAGCGATAAGATTTTTGTTCATTTGTTGTTTTTTTATCAAAGCAAAATTATAAAAAATTCAAAATAAAAATTAACATTTTTTAACATCTATTAATAAAATTTAACTTTTACTGAATTCATCGGATTTCTAGCGTTTCTTTTTGACCTCTATAGGAATATTTTTTTTGTAGCTCCATGACTTTTTGTTTGCCCAATCGATAAAATCAGCCACGCACTTGGAGTCACAACTACCATATTTTAGGATTTTGCCTCGTGGAAAGCCACTTCTGAAAACATAGTAAATAAATGGTTGAATCTCAGTTTTCTTGAGACGGTACTCGCTAAGAAAGAAATCTTCACTCAAAGTCGATATTAGGAACTCAGCAAGGTCAATGTCAGACCATTGAGGTTCTACCTTACCAACAGAAAAACCTTGTCCAACAGGTTGTACAAATTCTCCATGTTTTGGAGCAAGTACCGCATGAGTTGATGGTCTTTTAATATATTGTGCCAGCTCCTTTTTCATTTTTTCTACCTTTTTTGGCTGATTGAATTGTCGAGAGTCTTTTCTCAAATCGCCTGTCATCGCTGGTTTTAGTTCGATTTCTTCGATTTCCTTTGGAATCGGAGTTAGAGCGACATTGATGGGAGCTTGGAAAGAAGATTCATTAATCTTTCGGCTGGCTCTTTCATAACGTGGCTTCGTAAATCGTATTTCTTCTCCAATTTTGCATGCTATCATGAAGTTTCCATTGGAGTCAGTCATGACGAATTTGTCGGTGTAGATATTGGTGACTTGTACATCAGCAAGTTCAACTCCATCGGTATTGGTAACCTTCCCAATGGCATATTGTTGGGCAGAAATCAGTCCTGAAATGATTAATAAAATAAAGAGGTAAAATCTTATTCTCACAATCGTATTTTTATTTGAAGTCTTTTATTGCTTTTTTGATGTATTTTTCAATGATCTGAATATTGAATTTGTAAAAGTACTTTTTATCCAATTGGAAGCGGTCATTAGCATAAATTATTAGTCTGTCAATATCAGCATCAGAAAAACCTATGCTTTTATAATAAGCGATATTGATTTTACTCTTTATCAATCGTAAAAATACTTCTCTATCCTGATGATTGATATCCATTTTCTCTTTTGAGAGAGCTTTTATAATTAAACCCGTCATTGCGATGATATCTAAGCCTTGTTGCTTTGGACGATATTCCGTTTGGTCAAATTCCCCTGGTTTTCTGTTGGTGACAGAAAGGTCGGATTTTTTCTTCATATAACTTTCTAAATTTTCGTCCAATGCAACTAATTTTTTGCTCTTGCCAAAGTGCAAAGCATCTTTGGATAGATTTCCTGTTAGATTTGGAAGTACTTCTACCTCTTCTATTTTTATTGTCGTGGGAGACATTACGATGGTCATAGATTCTTCAAAAGTGTCGGAATCTATTTTGCGACTTGCTCTCTCGTAGCGAGGCTTTGTAAATCGTATTTCTTCCCCACTTTTACATGCAATCATAAAATTCCCTTGGGAATTGGTTGTGACCGATTTGTCGGTATAGATATTGGTGACCAACACATCCGAAAGCTCGACTCCGTCGATACTGGTAACTTTTCCAAACACATATTGTTGTGCATAGACTAGTGGAAACGAAAAAAGGAGCAATATAGAGAAGTAGAGCTGTTGTTTCACCGTTTGTTTTTGTTCAAATTTAGAAGGAAAAATGAAGTGTTGATGAAGTTTAACCAACCTTAACAAGGTTTGGCAATATTTAAGGAAATAGATTAAAAAAT
>NZ_JBYVEB010000189.1:0-2965 GCF_058117085.1 Chryseobacterium sp. CG10_8
AATGAATTTGCATGACCAAGGCCTTCTACGGTACAAACGCTTTTATAATCTTTTGTGAATTGTGCAAAAACACTGTTAAATATAACTAGCATGACGAAAATAATTCCTTTTTTCATTGTTTTTTGATACATTTTTCTTGTTCTATGATGTCATTGATAAGTGTGTTTCCAAATTTTTGACTTTTGACAAGGCAATCACAAGCTTTATCCCTCATTCCTAGCTCTATTAGAACTGCTCCTTTATGATATAAAATTATGGGGTCGTTTGGATTGTATTCTGTTCTATTTTAATGTTATTTCTTCATAATTCTAGTTGAAATGTTACCAGAGTCAGTACTGACTATGACATTGTATATTCCCCTTGAAACCCCTATCATAGAAATGTTTTCTGTGTTATCTTTTTGGATAATGAGTTTTCCGGACATATCATAGACTTTCACTGACTTGATTGGGTTGCCTAATTTTGATTTTACTTTAAAACTATTTTCTATTATGGTAGGATAGATATCGACCAAGTTAGAAATGCTAGTCTCGTTTGTTGCAAGTGTAGTTGGGGTAAATCTGTAAACGGTTCCGTTTGCTGGAGCAGAGGTGATATATACTTGATAGTTGGTTGTGTAAGTACTGGTAGGAGAGGTGCCATTACCGCTCAAAGCATAGGCGCTTCCAACGACGTCACCAGTGCTAAAACTGAATTGAGGATAAAGCCCACATCCATAACCTGGATCTCCATCAAAGCTTTGTGTAGGATTAGAAATATTACTTGCTCCAAAATGATATTCAATAATGTTACTTCCTTCATATAGCCACAGTTGTATATTCATATAGTCCGAAGAGATATTATCACTCATTATTTCGTTATAGAAACCAATATTGCTCCATTCTAATTTGAAAATTCTACTTCCTGCGCTTCCTTGTACTTTGTAAGAAATATTGGATAGAGAGGATCCACTGATAATACCTCTATCTGCTGTATCACAAATTAATGGTGCATAGATAAAACCCGAGCTTGGATTGGGTTGAGCAGAAAAGACAGTTGTTGGAAGGAAATCGGAATCGAAATTTAGCACATTCGTACTAAGATTACCATTGGCTATAAAATTGAAACCGATATTTGCGGTAGCGTCGATTCCGTTCCATGAACTCCAGGCAGTTCCATTTGTTATGGACGTTGAGCCTGATAGCGGTACGTACGGAGATGACGATACGCTGAAATTGTAGTTTTGGGCTTGTAATAATTGCACAATCATAACTACAATCAAGGAAAGAGTAGATTTTTTCATAATGTTTTTTTATTTCGTAAATCTAAGAAAAAAGCATTGAATTTAAAATCAAATATTTACTTCCAATTAAGTTGTCGAAAGGGTGGAGTTATTGAGTTATTTTGCCAAGCCTCAAAAGAATGGGAAAACGAACTTCTTTGGAGGCTTTATCACTCCAAACTTTTTCGATTTCTTCTTGTAGTGCGTCAATGGGGTTGTAGTTATTTTGTGTAATAAAATGTTTGACCGAAGACCAAGTGTTGAGATACCCTATTAAATGTTCTAAAGCCCACGATTGAGTATTGACAAAAGTTGGCGTCTCTATTTCATCAAATGGAAATGGAATTGTCATGTAGTTATCATCAATATACTTTCGTTCTTTATCCCAATAAGGTCCAATAATGTCGTGATAAAATTTTGAAATCAGTGGGTCAATTTCTTCGGAAATCTCAATTCTACCGTAACCCACAACACACATCAATGCGGTGTCTTTTGTGGTTCGTCTTACTTCTTGGTAAAATTTTTCGAAGTCAAACCAATGAATGGCTTGTGCTACAATAACTAAATCAAACTGATGGTCTTCAAAATTAGTTTTCTCTGCTGGTTGCACGGTATAGCTAATGTTATCAGCTTGACGAGCATTGTCAATCTGAGATTGACTTATATCGGTTGCAAAGACTTTTTTGAAGATTTTGGATAACTCGAACGCTACCTGTCCATTGCCTGTACCACAATCCCAAGCACTATTTTTATAAGGTAGAATTTGGTTCAGAAACTCAAACAACTCAGGTGGATAGGTTGGTCTGTATTGAGCATATTTGTCGGATTGAGTGGAGAAATTGTCTTTCATTGTTTTTATTTTTTGAGCTGTTGAAAACGCTACATTATCAGCGAATAAGTAAAGGTTCGTGTTTTTTTCTATGAAAAGCGATACTGTTTCTGGGGTACTAAATTACCAAAAATGCCCAGAAATATTTCCAAGCTAATGAAATTTATCGAGAGTTGAAAAATCAAAAAAATTATATTACAGCCTTGGTTTTGAATGAGTAAATTTAGTTTTCATAATACTCAAACGCGTCAATAATATCTAAATAAACGCCGTCAAAATTAGCATTAAGTATTTTGTAGGTGTAGGAATTATTATTGCCATAAATGATATTTTGCCAATCAGTATTCCAATATTTTACTTTATAGTTACCTGCCCAATCAGGATTTTCTGCATCTAACCAACTTGGTTGGGTAGAGTTCCAGCTGGCTTGCCAATAGTAACGATAATCTTCTGCTTCACCAATTGACATGTAAGCAATGACTAATCTTTTGCCACCATTGGATTTATTCTTGAGTTGCATGATTTCAGAACTTGTAAAAGCTGTTCCATCTTCAAAAAACAAATCCATGATAAGCAGGTCATAATTAGAGGCGGTTACTGCATTAATGAAATCTGCCTTGCTACTGTAATTTGAGAAGTTAATAAGATATAAGAAATTTTTCACCTGTGATAATGCAGTCACCGTTGCTGCATTTTCTTGATGTATGGGTGTTGGGAAAGTCGGTATGACATTGAGCTCCCTTTCTGGTGCTGCGTAGGAAATATATCCCGCATTAGAATTTTGGACATAAGAATTTGCCATTTTTGAGGGAGTATAACAGTAGTCGGTTACCAGTATGGTTTTTCCAGCATTCTTTGAGATATTTAATAAATTT
>NZ_JBYVEB010000190.1:0-2910 GCF_058117085.1 Chryseobacterium sp. CG10_8
AAATTAAATCCAATTTATTTTATATTATTATAAAATCTTCCTGTATGATAAACTTTTCATCAAATGAACTACAAATCTGTAGTATCAATTGAAAATTTAAAGAAAAAAAATCTTTCTTATCCTACATCAATGCACCAGTTTTTTTGTCAACCTATCTTTGCCTCATCAAAATAAAGTTTAACTAAAAAATAAAAAATATTATGTCAACAACTTGGAACTTAGACCCAACACACAGTGAAATTACTTTTAGCGTAAAACACATGATGATTTCAAAAGTTAAAGGAAACTTCAACTCTTTTTCTGCAACTTTAGAAAGCGAAGATGATACTTTTAAAAACACAAAGGTTTCAGCAACTGTTAATACAGATTCTATTGACACTAATAATGCAGATAGAGATGCGCATTTGAAAAGTGAAGATTTCTTCAATGCTGCTCAAAATCCAACAATTACTTTTGAAGCATCTTCTTTAAATGGAGATATTACAGGAAATCTAACCATTAATGGCGTTACCAAACCAATCGAATTAGACGTAGATTTCGGAGGAATTGGACAAGATCCATGGGGAAATACCAAAGCTGGTTTTTCTTTCGACGGAAAAATAAAAAGAAGTGACTTCGGATTGAGCTGGAACGCTGCTTTGGAAACTGGAGGTGTTTTGGTTTCTGACGATGTTAAAATTGCAGGAGAATTGCAGTTTGTAAAAGCGTAAAAAAGAAAGGAAGCAAGGAGATGGAAGTGGGAAGTTCAAAAATCTTCCTACTTCCATCATCTATCTTCCTACTTCCATCACAAATTATGACTCTCCAAAATCTTTCAAATATTTCTGACGGTTTTCAGAATACTGAAAAAATACCGGTCCTTTTTCTTGGTCATGGTTCTCCGATGAATGCGATTGAGGAAAACCAATTTGTGCGTGGATTTCGAGAGATTTCTAAAACGATACCAAAACCGAACGCAATTCTTTGCATTTCGGCTCATTGGTTTACGAACGGAACTTTTGTAACTTCGGGCGAAAACCAAAAGACAATTCATGATTTTTATGGTTTTCCTAAGGAATTGTTTGATGTACAATATCCTGCAAATGGAAATCCTGAACTCGCCAAAGAAACGACCGAACTTTTATTTCCAAATTCCGTCATTGAAACGGAAGACTGGGGATTGGACCATGGAGCTTGGAGTGTTCTAAAACATCTGTATCCTGATGCAGATATCCCAGTCATTCAGTTGAGTATTGATTATACCAAACCACCTCAATACCATTTTGATCTTGCAAAAAAACTTCAAAAATTAAGAGAAAAAGGAATCTTAATCATCGGAAGTGGAAATATTGTGCACAATCTACGAATGGTAGATTTCAAAAATATTAATACGATTGGTTATGGTTACGATTGGGCAATTGAAGCTCGTGAAAAAACCAATAATTGGCTACTTGACGGAGATTTCCAAAATTTAATTGACTATCAAGCACAAGGAACATTATTACAAGCTGCAATTCCTACACCTGATCATTTTTTGCCGTTAATTTATTCTTTAGGTTTAAAGGATAAGTCGGAGAGTTTAACATTATTCAACGACGAATTGATTGCTGGAAGTTTGAGCATGACGAGTGTCAAAATTGGATAAAATTCACTTATATTTTCTATCTTAGTTTCACAAATTCATGATGTGAAAATTCTGCAATTACTTTTATTCTTATCAGTATTCAACTTTCTTAATGCTCAAGTTGTTTCTGGTAAAATAGTAACCGAAAATGAGACACCAATTCCTGAGGTTAACATCTATCTCGATGGAACCAAAATATCAACAATTTCTACAAGCGATGGTAGTTTTCAACTTGATGTACAAGGGAGAAAGAATGGAAATTTAATTTTTCAAAAGAACGATTACGAGTCAAGTTCCTACCCTCTGAACCTCGCATTGGGAAAATCTGTAAAAGTTATTATTAACCGTATCAAGGAAATTGAAGAAGTCGTTCTCGTTCCTTATACAGAAGAAGCTTATCAAAATAACATCAATTACTTTCTAGACCACTTTATTGGCTATGATAGAGCAAATGTTAAAATAAAAAATCAGCGATCACTCAAATTTTCATACGATAAAAAGAACAAGTTGCTAAAAGTAAAAGCTCCAAAAACTTTAATTATCGAAAATCAAAATCTGGGCTACACCATTCAATACAATCTTATAAATTTCGAAGCTGATTTCAAAAAACAAAGTTTCACCTATTTGGGAACATCTTTTTTTAAAGAAAACGGAGACAAAAAGAAATATGTCATCAACCGAGTAAATGCCTACAAAGGAAGCATGATGCATTTTCTGCGTAGTGTATATAATAACGAACTAGAAAAAGAAGGCTTCATTGTCAATCATGCGAGGCGGGTTCCCAATCCAAACTATCCTACCGAAGCTGAACTAAAGAAACTAGAAGATTATTTTGCATTTTTAAAAACTCAAAAAACAGTATCCTTAAAATTGGACGCTGAATTAGAAGACATTTCAAGGAGAAAGAGTAAAAACACGCCTTTTTTAATGGCTATTTTGAAAACAAAGCTTAAGGAATCTGATTTTACTAAAAGAGAAAACTCGCAACTCTATTTTGATTTCAAAGACTTACTTCAAGTAAATTATCAAAAATATGACTATGAGCATACCAAAGGGGGGAGTCGCACCATCGGGAACACCAAGAACTCAAAGTTCCATTATTCATCTCGAAGCATTGAATTTCGAAATTTTCCTGGAAGGTGTAACCTCAGATCCGGATCTACTGATTATAGAAGGAGATATTTCTCAGCATGGCGTTTCAAAACTTTTGCCATTGGATTATCAATTAGGAGATTAAAACCAATCTTCATAAGACCCCAAAAACAAAAAGCCTCAAAGAAATTGTCTTTGAGGCTTTTTTATGATAT
>NZ_JBYVEB010000191.1:0-2774 GCF_058117085.1 Chryseobacterium sp. CG10_8
TATTTTTTTTAAACCCTTCAATATTATAATGGTCAAAATTTTAAAATGAGAAATTAATCATAAATTTAAAATATTTTTACTATTTTTATGATAATAATGTTTTATATTTGTTTTATATGTTGTGTAAATTTATATATATATATTATATTTATGGTTAAAAGTAACTATTAGTATTTATTAGATATTTGCTTGTCGAATTTTTAACAAGCAATAGAGGTGATTTCAATATGTTGAAAATTTAACTACATTTTTAGTAGTTTCATATGTGATAAGAGTAATAATATTTAAATTTTTATTTCAAGAAAAAAATTCATATTCGGTAGTTTATTTATTAATGAAATTAATCATGAGGATGGAAGTTGGTTTTTGTTTTTTATTGTATGTGTTCTATTCAAGTAAAGCGAATTAATTTGGAATTAGAATTAAAATTTAAATGGAATACTTCTTGGACTATACTAGAATATAGAAAACGAAATATTTATCAAAATTATTACAGAATTGCCTTATAGAGATGTAAAGCCATTAAATTTATTTTTTAATGGTATTGTCCAAAAATAGAATTATTGGGTCGGTTTTTCAATTTTGTGGAATTTCACAAAAAGTATAAAATTTATAAAAGTGCAGAATTAAGAGTTAGAAATCTATTATCAAAAAATTAAACTCCTGGTTTAATATTAAAAAGTAAAAAAATGAAGTCAAAAAATTTATTCCCTTACCAACGATTAAGCAAGTTACCTTTATTGGTAATGCTTTTTTTGTTTAGTTCTTTAAAGGCGCAATTTGGTCCTAGTGATGATTATGATGGAGATGGTATCATAAACAGCTTGGATATTGATGATGATAATGACGGAGTTCTCGATGCAGTAGAAGCCGTTACGTGTTTTTATAGTGAATATGAAGTAGAACAAGTGTTTACCTTGGATGGTACAGGTACTACCATGTCGTATAATGCTACTACTTACTCCGTAAGTAAAGCCATTGACGCAGAAGATGGAGACACTGGGACAGGTTCTAGCTCAACGTTTACTCAAATGACATCGTCGGGGCTAACCGTTGTTGGTCAAACGATTATTGGCTTAGTGATGAGTGCACCGGCCAAAATAGCGGAAGTGAATATATCGATGTCAGCTTGGTCCATGCTTACTGCCGGAAGTACAGCACAATTAGAAGGCTGGAATGGTTCGTCGTGGATACCATTATCAACCCCCAAACAGGCAACGGTGGTCAACGGAATAGAGACGTTTGTGAACACATTAAACCCCAACGGTATTTTTACAAAATTCAGAATACAAGGGGTATCAGGCACTGCGGGTTTTAACCGGATGCTAGATGTTGAATTAGTGACGAAAGACTATGTTCCTTCATTGCACCCAAAAACGGGTTGCTCTGAAGATTTTGATAAGGATGGAATAGCAAACTTCCAAGATTTGGATTCGGATGGAGATGGTTGTAATGATGGTATTGAAGCTGGAGCGGTACCGCCAGGTACATCGATTCCTTTGTCAGGAACTGTCGGGAGTAACGGTTTTTTGAATTCATTAGAAACTTCTGTGGATAGTAGTATTCCAAACTACATTTCTCTTTATTACCCTAATGCCGCAAAATCCACTTACGTGGCGTGTAGCTCCGCAACTGTTTTGAACTTCCCAGATTCGGACGGGGACGGCATAGCTGATGTGGATGATTTAGATGACGATAACGACGGGATTTTGGATACCGCTGAATGTGCAGGTGGTTCAACTTCTTGTAAGGCAGCTACAGTAGATGGTATAGTAAATGATGTGTTTCCGTTAAATAATCTAAGCTTTGATGATTATTCTACATTAAAAACAGGTTTGTCTATTATGCCGTGTTTAACTTATAGCACAAATACGAAATGGTACAGACGTAACTGTGCTTGGGACGGTGGAATAGATTTTAGCGCGGATGTGGGTATTCCAGGACCTTATGGAGATGGTGTCGAAAATATGGAGGTTATTGGATCAGTATCGCCTTATGGAGGCAGAGCTGTATGGGTAAGTTCAAACTCAAGTTTGACCGAAGGTTTCTTACAAGCGGTCTATGGTTTGAAAGTAGGTAAAACGTACTCTTTGCCTTTAAGCTATACAAAAGATAATTATTTTACCACTGGACAAACGGGAATGGGTATAACTTTTCAAGTATATACACTTTCTGGTACATTATTATACAGCACAACGGTGCTTTCACCACCTAGTATTGCTACTAAGCCAGATGAGTGGTTGTCAAAGGTATTTACGTGGACGGCTACCCAAAGTGATGTGGTCATTAGACTTTCCGGTATTCAGTCTAATAATGCTCAAGGCGCGGTGATAGATGGTCCCGGAACATTAAATTGTACGTGTACATTAGATACGGACAACGATGGTATTCCTAATACATTGGATTTAGACTCTGACAACGATGGTTGTCCTGATGCTTTGGAAGGAGGTGCTGGTCTTGCAAATAGCAATTTAGTGACTTCATCTATGCCTGGAGGAAATTCGGGAGCTACGAGTGGCACATACAACCTACCTGTTGTTTTAAATTTAGGCAATACCGTAGGAAGTACAGCTGCTACATTGGGAGTCCCAACTATTGCAGGAACAGGACAAACTATTGGAAGTTCACAAAATACAGCAATAAAATCTACAGAATGTAATCCATGTAATCCTGCAAGTAATTTATTTGTGGATTCCGATGGAGACACTATAGGCAATGCTTGTGATTTGGATGATGATAATGATGGAATTTTGGACTGTGAGGAATCTTATACA
>NZ_JBYVEB010000192.1:0-2752 GCF_058117085.1 Chryseobacterium sp. CG10_8
GCTGTAATTGTAACCGACCGCGATGAAATACCAAGAAATCAAGACAGAAAATCCGACTTTGTTGAATTTCATCAAATGTTTTTGGTATTCTGAAACATCTAAAGGTGCACAGCATACAATTTTACCCAACGGATACATCGACCTAATAATTTCTTCTGAAAATAATACGACAAAAATTACCGGAATTTGGACAAAACCTATTGACATAAAGTATAAAGAAAATTCTTCTGTATTTGGTATTCGCTTCAAACCTTTAATAGCCGAAATCTTTACTGACATTGATTTTAAATCCATTGTCAATTCTCACCAAATTCTACCGTCGAATTATTTCAAAGACGAAAAAGTCAATCTTGAAAATTTGGAAACATTTGCTAAACAAATGGAAGGAATAATTTTGGGATTGATAAATAACCAAAAACCAATTCAAGAAAATAAAATCAGACTTTTTCAAGAAATTTTCAAAAAAGAAACCTTTAATGTTTCAGAAATTTCTCAAAAAACATTTTGGGCTGCAAGGCAAATAAATCGTTATTTCAACTTGTACTTCGGAACTTCCTTAAAAACGTATCTCAATATTATTCGTTGTAATTCATCTTACAGAAACATTGCAAATAAGACTCCAAACACACTTATTGAATATTTTGACCAATCACATTTCATCAAAGAAATCAAAAAATTTACGGCACATTCTCCAACCAAACTACACGAGAATAAAAACGACCGATTTTTACAATTAACTACACTCAAAGAAAATTAACTTTGTAGCCTAATTTAAAAAAGAAAAAATGGTAAAATTTGGATACACAATTTTATATGTTGAAGATGTAAAAAAATCAATTGACTTTTATAAAAACGCATTCGGTTTTGAAGAAAAGTTCATAACACCAGAAAATGATTATGGAGAACTAAAGACAGGCGAAACTACCATTTCTTTTGCCTCAAAAGAGCTAGGAAATGCGAACTTTAAAAATGGTTTTGTAGAAAGCTCAGCACACAACAAACCATTTGGAGTTCAACTTTCATTTACAACAGACAACGTTAGTGAAGTTCTTGAAATAGCGTTAAAAAATGGAGCGATTTTAGTTGAAAATCCGATGACAAAACCATGGGGACAAAAAGTTTCATTTATCCGAGACATTGACGGATTTATACTTGAAATTTGTACACCAATTCCATCAAACGAATAAAAACAACTACAGCTAACAGTGTATTAGCAAAAGCGGGCTTGAATACTCAAATTGGAAATTTGAATATTCTTCGCCGCCACTGCTTTTCGGTTTCGCTTTTTATTTATAACTTCACTTCACCGAAAAAGCATTGGCTCAGTTTGGTTGAAAATTGAACTTTCAGTTCACTTTTCGCCCACCTTCGCTAATACTTTTTCGTTAGCAGACATTTTGAAAAAAACGCTTGGAAATGAATAAAAATATTTTCGGTTCGCTTTTTATTCTATTTATTTTATCAACTACACTAAGTTGTAAAAAACGTAATCATATAGAAAAATATCAAGTCAATATTGACTCTCTTAAAGCCTTGAATGATGGTTCTTACGGTTATCATCGAGGTCGAACATATTATATCAACAAAAATTTCAGAATTTGGTTCAACTTTGATGAAAAGAACAATATTGCAAATATTTTTAAAATTGACACTCTGAGCAAAAAAACTACTGATAAGAAGCAAAAATTAGAAGAAAAAATTGATACAGTTGAAAGAAAAATCCAAATGCAAAAATTCCTTGATTTAAGTAGAAAATATAAATTTGGACATATAAATATCGATAAATCAAATAAGATTTCTTTTACATACAATGAAGATATTTCTGAAGAATATGTTTGGACTTTTAATGATAGTTTGAAACAAATTTATCAAAAAAACAATGATTTTAAACTCTTAAAAGATGGGTGGTTCGAATATAACAGAAAATAAAAAAACGTCTGCTAACAGTGTATTAGCAAAAGCGGGCTTGAATACTCAAATTGAAAATTTGAATATTCTTCGCCGCCACTGCTTTTCGGTTTCGTTTTTATTTTGTAACTTCACTTCACCGAAAAAGCATTGGCTTCAGTTGGTTGAAAATTGAACTTTGACTCCGTCGAACCACTTCGTTAGGTTTCAGTTCACTTTTCGCCCGCCTTCGCTAATACTTTTTCGTTACCTGCAACTGCCATTGAACAAAATCTCGTGTTAAATTAAACTCGGACTTGAGTGAATAAAAAAAGAAACTGAATCCAGACCAAACTTGTTTGAAAACAAGGTCTGAATTCATTTTCTACTTGACTGACTGAAAAAAATATGAATCCAAATCGAACCGAATTTATTCAACGACAGTTTCGGCAACGAATTTCACAAATTTTGCGCATACGATGTGAATATCTGAATGAAAAACGGCGTGAAATCGAAGATTCTATGTAGTCAATAAAATTCTGCTAATTGGAGTGAAATTATGCTGAATAAAATCCTTGCTTTTTTTCGTACCGAAAAAAAAATGGAATTTAACGGAATAATTTCTTAAAACTTGCTGAAAATAAAAAACTCTAAAAAGCTTTATGAAAAAAGGCGCTGCAGGTAACATCGTATTGCTAAAAGACGGGGTTGAATTCTAAATTGAAAATTTTTGCATTTTTAGCCGCAATTTGCTTTTTCGTTTCACGATTTTTTGTAATTTAGTGCAACGAAAAAAGCAATTTGCTGGGTTCAGAGAAAGTTGAATTTTCAGGCATAAAAGCCCGTCCTTCAGCAATACGCAAAC
>NZ_JBYVEB010000193.1:0-2751 GCF_058117085.1 Chryseobacterium sp. CG10_8
GCCGATGTGCAGGCTTTTACACCTACGATTTCAATTAAAAACTGCACTGAGTAAAAAAAATTTTCTGTTGACTAAATTACTAAAAAAATGGAAACAGAAAAGTTTTTTGCGACAAAAGAGAACTAATCCTTCAATTTAGTATTCAATCCCGCATATTGGCAATACACTGTTGTCTGACGTATTTTTATTCAGTTAGAAATTCAAGAATTTTTTTATTCATATATTCTCTTTCCTCAGAATTTGCATCATTATCCATATTGCTATGATTTATGTTGGTTAGTTCTATCTTAATTCCATATTTCTTTTTCTCTTCTTCGTTTGGTAATACACCTTCATCAGCAGGATAATCATTTGAACGCAAAGTATAAATTTTAGGCTTTGAAACTCTTGGTAATTCCATTCTTCTGTTGTCCATCGAAATAATTTTTTCAGCGAGATTTGGATATTTATGCGCAAATAAAACTGTCATATCTCCACCATTTGAATGACCAATTAAAGCAAGTTTTTGATAGTTAAGATTTGGATAATTTCTCTTCATTTCTTGAAGTGCAAATAATATATTTTGTGCACCTCTTTCCCAATTTGGTCTTCTTGTGATTTGTAATTTTCCATTCATTGCCAACATTTCATCTGTTGGAAGTTCATGTTGAATACTAACAACAAAATATCCTTTTGAAGCCAAAAATTCTGTTAAATATGAGTAAACAAAATAATCTCCACCTAAATTTTCTCCCCAACCATGACTGAAAATTATCGGAATTTGATTTAGATTTTTTGTGTTTTTTGGTTGATAAATTGCGATTGGAATTTTTCGATTTCTTGCTTGGTCAAAATATGTTAAAGTATCAAGTTTAAATTTTCCTGATTTATTTTCAGCAACTTTATTATTTACGGAACATTGGATGAATATAAAAGAGAAAGCTAAAATTATTATATATTTCATTCTTAAACGTAATTTTTTGTAATATGGCAGACAACGAAAAAGTATTAGCGAAGGCGGGCGAAAAGTGAACTGAAAGTTCAGTTTTAGACCAACTGAAGCCAATGCTTTTTCGGTGAAGTAAACTTACAAAAATATTACGGAATTGAAAAGCAGTGGCGACGAAGAATATTCAAATTTTCAATTTGAGTATTCAAGCCCGCTTTTGCTAATACACTGTTATGTGTCGTTTTTATTTTCAAGAAGTGTATTTAATTTGTTATTAAATTCTTTTGTTTCGTTGTCAAGTGAGCCAAAGAACGTTTTGTCAAATTGTTCAACTGTCTTAATTGCTTGTTTAATATTTTTAAGTCCAATTTCTGTAAGTCCAACTGTTTTTGCTCTTGTATCCGTTTTGTGTTCTTGTCGTTTTATAAGACCTTTTGTTTGTAATGTTCTCAAAACTGTTGAAGTTGTCATTGGGTCAATTTTAGTATGGTTGGATAACAGAATTTGCGTTACATTTTGTCCATCCAATGTTAGCCAATGAATACTTGCAAGTAATACAAATTGCGAATGAGTCAAATCGTATTTTTCTAACGCTTTTTTGATTTCTCGTTGCCACAAGTTTGTTACTTGCCACAATAAAAAACCTGTGCTTTCTTCGGTCTTTTCAAAACTAAAATCTGTCTTTGCCATTTTTTATTTTTTTTCAGCAAGTTCAATGAGTTTTTCAACAGCAATAGGAAGTCCAACTTTGATTTTGCTACCAATCACTCTTGAAAACAAAAAAGTCATAAAACCTGTCATTACAACCTTGTGTGTAATTTCAATTCCGTCATTGGTTTCTGTCAAAGTATGGATAAAGTCCATTTTGCAAAGTGGTAAAAAATTTCTACTTGTAAAAGACTTCAAGTTAGTTAGTTCGGTAATTTCAAATTTTGCTATTGGTCCATCTGTTGGTTTTAAAATACCTTTTGTTTCTTTTTGAAATTGTCCAAAAAGTTCAGAGGTTTCAACTTCTTTGTCCCAAACATTCCAATTAGGAATGTCTGCCCAAAGTTTCCAAATTTTCTCTTTTGTTGCTGTCGTTTTACGACTTACTTCTGTTGTCCACATACTAAAATTATTTACTTGACAAAATTGTCTGTGCAAATATAATATGTACACTTATAATAAGCAAGATAATCTTTAATTTTCAATCAGTATTTCGATTTTTGCTGTTTCGGTAAAATGGCACATAACGAAAAAGTATTTATGCAGTGCGGACTAAATAAGAAGGATATTTCTATAATCACAAAACTAAACAAAAACCATTTCTCTTTTTGCTAAACTACGAAAATTTGTAAAAAGGAAATGGTTTTTGTGGCTTTATAAAACTTATCTTTCTACTAAGACTTCAGCTCCGCATTGTATAAATACCATGTTGGCAGAAGTGGTGCTTTATTGTTTTATCATTGTAAACTCACCTTGTGGTAAGGAAAACTGTAAATTATTTTCAGAAAAAACATATTTTGAAATATTGGCTATTTTAACCTGCATTACTTGTTGTCCATTTATAGAAGTTCTTCTCATAAAAAAGTCTGCACTTGTTTCCGTACTTCTATCACTTATTTTAGCTCTAAGTCTTTGTTCATTCGAGTTACATTGAGGACATTTCCATTGTCTGTTAGTGATACCAATCAAAGATCTCCCTGCGATAGCATGTTTTGCAAATTGATTGTTGTAAATGACATTTAGGTTGTTCAAAGTATTTTGTTGGGTCAGCCCGTCTATTTCGTACTTAAATTCACCAATAATTAAATCTTCATAATAACTTCCATTGTATTGTT
>NZ_JBYVEB010000194.1:0-2744 GCF_058117085.1 Chryseobacterium sp. CG10_8
TTATCTTTTTCAAAAAATTACAGTGGGTTAAGACAAAAGCTAACGGAATTTAAAGAATATTGACTTCTCTTTCTAGTTCGATTCCAAATTTTTCCTTGACCGAATCGATAATCATGCTCGAAAAATCAAAAATTTCCTTTCCTGTAGCCAAACCAGTTTTGTTGATAATCACCAAAGCCTGCAAATGATGGGTTGCTACATTTCCAATCTGTTTTCCTTTCCAACCACATTGTTCAATTAACCAGCCTGCAGGAACTTTCACCAAATCTCCATTAGGATAGTTAGGGATTTCAGGGTGATTTTCTTTGGCTATACTAAATTGCTCCAAGGAAATGGTCGGATTTTTAAAGAAACTTCCAGCATTTCCTATTTCATTGGGGTCAGGAAGCTTACTTTGTCTGATGCTAATCACCGCTTTCGAAACATCTTGAATGGTTGGATTAGTAATGCCCATTTTGTCTAATTCGGATTTGATAGCACCGTATTCGACGTCTATTTTGTGATTTTTTCGTGTTAAGTTGAAGGTAACTTCCAAAATGACATATTTTCCTTTTCCTTCTTGCTTGAAGATGGAGTCTCTGTACCCAAATCTGCACTTTTCATTATCAAAAACTTCAACTTCAAATGTTTCTAAATTCAGAACCTTGCAGGAAACAAAATTATCTTTGATTTCGGTTCCGTACGCACCGATATTTTGCATCGGAGAGGTGCCAACATTTCCAGGAATGAGAGACAAGTTTTCTAAACCACCATAGTTTTTTTCTAAACCATAAAGGACAAATTGATGCCAATTTTCACCAGCTTGTGCTGTAATATGTACTTCGTTGTCATTAGCGATTTCCTCTTTTATCCCCTTTAAATTTAACTGAATGGCAAGTCCATCAAAATCCTTTGTTAATAGAAGATTGCTTCCTCCTCCCAGAAAAAGAAGGGGAATAGGTTCATTGTTTGAAAGTCTCAAAGTTTGGAGGTTTTTTAGAACTTCAATCAATTCTTCAATCGAATTAACTTGTGCAAAATAACGGGCATTGGCATCAACACCAAAAGTGTTGTAAGGCTTAAGAGAGGTGTTTTCTTGAATAATCATAAGGATGAATCTATTGCAAAAATAGAGAATCTAATTTTAGTTTTTGTTGATTTTGAAAATGATTGAATAAAAGGACTTTGAATACACTTAATTTTGTTTTCAATTGATTTTTGTCTTTTTATGATTTAATTTATTGGTTTTCATGTTACTCCAGAATCACTTTTTCGATATAAGTATTCTTGTTTGTTTTAATCTTTAAATAATAAACGCCTGGACTCAACGTCCTTACATCTAATTGATAATGAATGGGATTGTATGATTTTAATAGTCTTCCAATTCTATCATAGATTTCCAAAAACTGAATTTCTTCGTCTGTTTTTAGATAAATGAAATCTTTAGTTGGATTAGGATAAATGATGAGTTCTTGATTAAGGTTTGCTTCCTCTACCATTAGTGAAGACTTTGCATTCCAAAAATTAAGAATTCCATATCCCATTTGGTCAGTATAATTGGGATGCAAAGAAGCGGTTTCTCTCAAACGATTTTTTAAAGTTTCACGAGGAGTCGATTTAGAAATAGCTTGTAAAATACATGCAACTCCTCCTGCTGCAATTGGAGTAGAAGCAGAAGTTCCGCTTCCAGCGGTTACACTTCCGTCAAATACCGAAAAAGTATAAGTTCCTCTCGTCGAACCATCAGGTTTTATAGCACCAACTGAATTAGGTCCATAAGAAGAAAACGTTGATGAATTTCCCAAAGAGTCAACTGCTCCAATGCTGAAAACTCGAGTGTTATCCGCAGGAGAAAGGATATAATGCCAAGACGCAAGTCCCGAATTACCAGCTGCAGCTAGTACAAAAATTCCTTTTTCAGTGGCGATTTGCGCACCTCTTGCAATAAAATTAGTGGAGCCGTCCATATCTTGGTAAGTATAATTATAGACAGGATTATTAAACTGGCTATATCCTAAAGATGTTGTGATAATGTCAACGCCTTTTCGGTCTGCTTCCTCTGCTGCTTCAATCCAATAAAGTTCTTCTTCTGGGATTTCTGCAGGCGTGGTTTCTGTTGCATATAAGTAAAAATCTGCATCTGGAGCAGCACCTACAAAACTTCCTTCAATGTAGCCACCAATGATACCTAAAACATATGAACCATGTGAATTAAGTGAAGTATTATAGATATCAGAACTTTTTGAAATAAAGTTGTAGCCACCTTTAATCTGGTTTTTAGTTCTTAACCTTTCAAAAGCTGAACCCGTATCAACAGTAGGATACCCCGTGTCAATTACTGCAATATTAATTCCCGACCCTGTAAACCCTTCAAGATGTAGAGGTTTAATGTTAACTTGTTCGATCTGTTCGAGCCCATTTCCGTAGTTGAAGGTCGTTTTGGACTTCACGTTTTCAAAATCTTCAAACTTATTTTTGGGTGTTTCTCTTGGTAAATTCCCATTAGTATTTCTTGCAAAACTTTCGATACTCTTTACAAAAGGGAGGGCTTGAAGCTGTGTAACTTGTGTCGAAGTCGCATTAACTGCAACACCATTTAACCATTTCGAATAGTCAGTTACCACAAATCCTAAATTTCGAATACTCTGAATATAGCTTGATTCAATCGGTGCATCTTGGTCATTAAGCGGGATACCAAGGGCGGCTCTTCTGTCCAAAGATTTTTGAGATAGCTCACTCAAAGGATTGCTATAGAATATATGTTT
>NZ_JBYVEB010000195.1:0-2732 GCF_058117085.1 Chryseobacterium sp. CG10_8
AACTTTTTTAGCTTTCATTGATAAGATGGAAGCTATTTTTTTTATATTTAGGATCAAAAGATGCACTACAATGTCATATGTTAGACCAAGAAAACTACATCAACAGCTCTATTTCCAAGTTATTATTGCTATAATATTAGGGGTCTGTTTAGGATATTTTTATCCGGAGGTTGGAGAAAAAATGAAGCCTCTTGGTGACGGCTTCATCAAGTTAGTCAAAATGATTATTGCACCAGTTATCTTCATTACTTTGACCTTGGGAATCGCCCATATGACTGATCTCAAAAAAGTTGGAAGAATTGCCCTTAAAGCTTTAATTTATTTTTTCACCTTTTCGACATTAGCACTTATTATTGGTCTGGTTGTCGCTAATATTGTCCAACCTGGAAAGGGACTTAACATTGATCCCGCTTCCCTTACTGGTGATGTAAGCCAGTACGCTGAAAAAGCACATGAAACTACAATCGATGGTTTCTTACTTAATATTATTCCAGAAACGCTATTCAGTCCGTTGGTGGGTGATAATATTCTGCAAGTTTTGCTGATTTCGATTCTTATGGGAGTAGCATTGGTAATGACCAAAAAGAAAAGCAAAAAAGTGACAAAATTTTTGCATTCAATGACGTATCCAGTTTTCAAAATCGTTCATATATTGATGAAATTGGCTCCAATTGGAGCGTTTGGAGCAATGGCTTTTACAATTGGAAAATATGGTTTGGAATCAGTACTGAATTTGATTTTCTTAGTTTTAACCTTCTATCTAACATCTTTATTATTTATCATTTTGGTACTTGGTAGTGTTGCTTGGTACAATGGTTTCAGTATCTTCAAATTAATGCACTATCTCAAGGAAGAATTACTTTTGGTTTTAGGAACAAGCTCCTCCGAATCAGCTCTTCCAACACTTATGGAAAAATTAGAAAAAGCAGGATGCTCAAAAACCATTGTTGGGTTAGTTGTACCAACTGGTTACTCATTTAACCTTGATGGAACTAATATCTACATGACTTTAGCGGCACTTTTTATCGCACAAGCGCTCAATATAGACTTATCTCTTGAAAAACAAATATTACTTCTATTGGTCGCCATGCTAAGTTCCAAAGGTGCTGCTGGCGTAACTGGTGCGGGATTTATCACTTTGGCTGCCACCCTTGCTGTTGTTCCGGAACTTCCAATTGCAGGAATGACATTGATTCTGGGAATCGATAAATTTATGAGCGAATGTCGTGCCTTAACCAATTTCGTTGGAAACTCGGTTGCAACAATTGTTGTAGCTAATTGGGAAAAACAGTTAGACAAAGATCAATTCAAATATGCTCTTAATCATTCGCAACAGATTGAAGATAGTCTGGAAATATAAAATCCTCTTTCCTAGAAAGGTGTCAAAAATAGATTCTCTCGAATATTATTAAAACAAAAAGAGATGCAAAATGCATCTCTTTTATTATTTAGTATTTTTAAAAATATTTTACAAACCAATATTTTTAGATGGTTTCAGTTTTTTTAGAATGGATTTCGGAATACCGTTTTTGTGCAAAAGAATTGCAGTCGATTTATACTGAACGTAAGGTTTAGAAACAAAAAGATACCCTTCATAATCATTGGTCGCACCCCAAGAATTTTTCACCAAATAATACTCCTTCCCATCCTGGTCTTTTGCAATTCCAACGATATGCATTCCATGATCATCAGTTGTAGAAAGATTATTTAACGCTTTTTGACGCATATCTTCGGTAATCTTCTTATCAGGTTTTGGACCAGTGAACAAATTTTGCTTTTCAGTGGCAGAAATATTATTTAAATCAATATCTGGAACATATGCAACTCCATTTTTGTAAGAAAAATAAGGTTCCGAAACGTCAGTAGCCCATCCAACGGTATATCCTTTACTCAAAGCATAATCAATAATTGTTGTTAGATCATTCATCGGCACATTCCAATCTGAGTCATGACTCCAGTTATCCGGAATCGGAACAACAAATTTTTGATAATATGGATAGTCTTTATATGAAGAAATCTCTACATAATCCTCTGCGTTAAGTCCTACCACTTCTTTAGCAAAAGTCATTGGCGTATAATATTGTCCATTATACATAAAGTTCCCTGGAACTTTGCCCAAATATTTATCCAAAACCTTGTCTACAGATTCTAGCCAATTATCTGACAATTTAGTTTTTTGAGATGCAGTAACGAGACTATCTAAAACTGGTTTGAGCTTTTTCTGCATTTCACCAAAATCGTTTTTCTCTTGACCTGCTTTAAGACCAGTATAGATTTGCTGAGGAACTGTCCCGTACTTTTTATACATATTGAGAACATCATGTAACTCGCCTCCGTCTCCCCAACTGATTGCTCCGTTGTTCAAAACATACAATTTTGCCTTGTCATGATAGGAATTACGGGCTGTGAAAATTTCTGCAATATCGACAGGGTTTTTACCCATTCTTTTCATTTCGGATTCCACAAATGAATTTCCTGAATAACTCCAACATGTACCAGAACTTCCTTGGTTTTTCACTGGTGTATTGTCAATTTCTTTAACAATAGTAAACTGAAAATTAGGATTCTGAGATTGATTATTTTTGAGTTTGTTGATTAAATCATCTTGTGCGAAGGTAAAACTTCCAATAGAAAGCATCGCAAAGACCAAGTATTTTTTATTGATGTATTTCATTACTTTTAAATTATGATTAATAAGTAGCCAAAAATTCTTGCAATGTTACAATTATTCT
>NZ_JBYVEB010000196.1:0-2661 GCF_058117085.1 Chryseobacterium sp. CG10_8
TTATTATGAGCAATTTGCCTACTGACTTATGTTTCACAAAAAAGCCAACTCCTACGAGTTGGCTTTATGAGATAAAAGAGATTGAAAGCTTATTTGTTTTTCAATTCTTCTTTGATTTTATTTTCTAGTTCTTCTGCTAATTCAGGATTATCTTTTAGAACATCCTTTACAGAATCACGACCTTGCCCTAATTTGGTGTCTTCGTATGAAAACCAAGAACCACTTTTCTTCACGATTCCCATGTCAACAGCGGTATCCAATATTTCACCCACTTTAGAAACTCCTTCTCCATACATAATGTCGAATTCCGCTTGTTTGAAAGGTGGAGCAACTTTGTTCTTCACAATTTTTACTTTTACTCGGCTTCCCACAGCTTCGTCACCTTGTTTGATTGGTGCACTAGCTTTTCTGATATCAACTCTTACAGATGCGTAAAATTTAAGAGCATTACCACCAGTCGTTGTTTCTGGATTACCAAACATTACCCCGATTTTTTCTCTTAACTGGTTAATGAAGATAACGGTACACTTCGTCCTTGAAATAGTTGCCGTCAATTTTCTCAAAGCTTGAGACATCAATCTAGCGTGTAATCCCATTTTGGAATCGCCCATTTCTCCTTCGATTTCCGCTTTTGGAGTCAAAGCCGCAACCGAGTCAATCACGACGATGTCAATCGCTCCAGAACGAATAAGGTTGTCTGCGATTTCCAACGCCTGTTCTCCATTGTCGGGTTGCGAAATGATAAGGTCGTCTAAGCTAATTCCTAATTTTGCAGCGTAATGTCTGTCGAATGCGTGTTCTGCATCAATAAAAGCGGCAATACCACCTTGTTTTTGAGCTTCTGCAATCGCATGAAGTGTTAATGTTGTTTTACCGGATGATTCAGGACCGTAGATTTCAATGATTCTTCCTCTTGGATAACCTCCAACTCCCAAAGCAACGTCTAATCCTAAAGAACCAGAAGGAATTACTTCAATAGAGTCATCCACTGAGTCATCACCTAATGTCATCACGGTTCCTTTTCCGTATGTTTTATCTAGTTTTTCAAGCACCAAAGCGAGCGCTTTTTTCTTGTCTTCTGTACTCATTTTAATATTTGTATATTTTTTCAAAAATACGGAAATAATTTTTCACACAAGAATTAGACTTGATATAAAATGGAGCATTTTAATGGTGGAAATGAGGAGGAGTCACTTGATGATATTGCTCCAAAACCTTCATTTGCGCTTGATGCCCGATGCTGATTTGCTTTTCTCTTGAATTAAATTTCTGAAAAAGTTGATTTCTCAGTAGAAGAAATTTTGGAAAAATACGTCGTCCTTTGACATTCGGGATTTCTAGTCGTTGATTGACTTCCTTATCTAGAAGAAACCAGTTCATACAAATATGAAGGTATCTCAAATTTCTTCTCTGGAACTGATATTTGAAAATCGTGTTTTCGAGATTTTCATTCAATAGAGATTTCGCTAACAAAACCGAATCTTGGTCAGAAGGAGGTTGAATCGAAGTCCAAAGATAAAATTGTTCAGTTGCTTGTTTTTTGTTTTTAGGAAGATATTCGGGAGGTATCCCAATTAAGAATCCCACATATTTCCAAAGGTGAAATAGACCAACTTCTTCTTCGTGAGAAAATTTGACTTTCAGTTTTTGCAAACCATGAAGAAAAACCAGTGAAAAACCAAAATAAGTAGCCATCATATCCCATAGATTTATAGGCTGTCCCCAATTTTCGGTATCCCAATTTTTGACATTCTTCAAAAGCATTAATCTCGAATAGGAGTGGATAAGTCTTGTTTTGATACTGAATTCGTAACCTTTCTGATGATTATGGAGTGTGTTTTTTCGAGAAACATTTATCCAAAAATCCAGTGTGTCGGACAATCTTTTAACAGCTCCTTTTTTAAGCGACCCAGTCAAAATAAGTGGTTTGTTGAGGTAGGCGAAATCGTAACCTCCCATTAATGAATAATCTCTCAGGATCATCAAGGAATTGATTCCTGATTTTCGACACAATTCGGCACCGATTTCCAGAAGCTCAAAGTTGAGCCAATCTGGTTTTTGTTGGGTTTCAACCAAAAGTTGGCGCAATGAATCTGGAATTGTGGATGATTCGGTAATTGAATTTCTGGTGGAGGTTTCGATTAAATTCATTGCCTCATGAAATGGCATTTTGAAAAAAGTGTCTTGTACTACACGGTCACCAAGTTCATCGGTTTGATAAAATAAAGGAGCGTATTTTTCAAAATCATTAAATGAAAGTTGAGCGCCGCTCCAATCGGCTAATTCCTTTCCGTTTCCGTGATTCCAGAAATCCTGAAAATGTTTGGCGTCTTTATATTTAGGGAATAATTTCATTTTTTTTAAAAATTAAGGTAAAACGATAGGGCCCAGAATGACCATCCATAGCACAAAACCGATAGTTCCTCCGACAATTCCAGAGATGATAAAAGTGAGTCTTTGATTTTTCGGTATGAACTTAAAAACAGTAATTCCGCAAATCAGTACTCCAATTACAAAAGTGGTCAATCCTAAAATTTCTTGAGGTAAACTCATTAGTTTTTCAATATAATTTTCGTCTCCTCCGTAATTTTCTCCTGTTAATCTACCTGCAATAAAGATGACAAAATTCGCAATCTGTCGAGACCAAAAGAATGTTAATAG
>NZ_JBYVEB010000197.1:0-2395 GCF_058117085.1 Chryseobacterium sp. CG10_8
TGGTAGTTCCTAAAAATACATATAAATAATTACCTTGAACATCAACCTGAACTCTCATTTCGGGATAAACCATTGATATTGCCCCAACATCAAAAAGACTCAATGAATTGATTGTGCTGATACCATTTCCATTATAATTAACCAAAAACAAATCCCCCCCTGCAGTTAAACTTGGACCAAATCGATGTATAATGGGAATAATAAAATTAGTCCCATTATATACCGTGAAGTCATATGCATAATTATAATCAACACCACTGAAACTGTTAATCATGTCAATTTTACCGTTAAGTCCAAAGTTAGAATCTACCTGACCATTGCCTGACGTTTTACTGATTGATGACGTCATATAATAAATCAAGGATTTATCACTTAAAATTTGAGGTTTTTGCAATCCACAATGTCCGCTAAGACAATATTGTGCTAGACCATTGACTCCAAAAGTTGTATCATAAGAACCTGTTGAAAAATTAACTTTTCTAAAAGGAGAATTACCCGTATAATCGGAATCTTCCTCTAATACCGTTTGTGTATCAAAGTAAAACGAATTTTTAACAGGTATAAGTGAAGGACTATACGACTCTCAACCAATATTTGCATAAGGATATGCTGTGACAATGCCATTCGACCCAAAACTATTATCAATTGTCCCCGAAGGAAGATATTGCAAAAATTGATTTAAAGTTCGGATAAGTAAATTACCATTTGATAACATGATTCGATATTTCTCATCAACCAGCCTAGGTAAGACACCTGCACTTGCATAACTACTATCCAAATTTCCATTAAAAAAATACTTACTACCCCCTAAAAAGAAAAGAGAATTTTGTCCGACATGGAATACAGTATCGTCGAAACCTCCATTCACCATGTCAATTGGCACCAAAAAACTTCCTCCATTTCCAAACGAAGTATCTATACTTCCATTACTGTTGAGCATTGTTAGAACTGAGTTGAAAGACCCGTCAGGATTCGGGGATGTAGTTAGATAATGAACTAAAATTTTATCATTAACAAAATGATGTGAGAAAAATTTTGAATTTCCTAAGTCAACAACTCCATTATTCCCAAAAGAAGTATCAGCAGTTAAGTTAATCTGAGCATCAAAGAAAAACTGAGCACAGAAAAGTGCTAAAAAAAAGATCTTTTTCATTTTACGTGTTTTTTTAATTGTGAAAAATACGAATTTATGGGAAAGCAATTTCAAACTTTGGTTTGAAATTAGTCATAAAAACATAAAAATCCTGAAAAATTAATTTCAGGATTTAATATTTATTTTAATTGAAGATTACACCAATTGTATCAACAAAACCTCATCAATTTTCTCCACTGTGACCAAATTGTTTTTTTTTAAGTTTATAAAAGCTTTATCTCATTTTGTTAAAAAATCATGGCTCATAAAATTCAACACCAAGGCTGTTGATATAGTAATAAAGATTGTTATTTATAAAAATTTTGTAAAAATTAAGATTACCATAACCTTCAATAGCATATTGAATTTTATATATTCTTTTGGGTGGAATTTTTACGATCGATTTATCTTTATTAAAGAAAGCAATTTCTTTTTGCTCATCACTATTTACACAAATAATAATATCCTCTCCTACATTTACTTCTTTGTACTTAACATCGAAGAGAATTTGACCATCGTAAAATAGTCCTTCCTTTTCTCTCTTTTTTAGCACAAAAAAATCTTTTATATGCTCATCTCTCTCATAATAATCCTTTACTTTTGATTTTATATCATCAAAAATAGGTTCTAATATTACATTTTTAAAATCTTTTGAATTAGTTAGAATTAATCCAAATTTTTCATCTTTTACGCTTTTTATTATTGTATATTTTCCAATTTCAATATCTGTAAAAACGTAAGAAATACCTTTTTTAGATTTATAACTTTGCGATTTTGTATTGTACTTGTTTGCTGAAGATTGAAGTTTAGCATACGAAATATCATACGATTCAAACGGACCACTGTAAATCTCATTTATGTCTTTACGAATTTTGGAATCAAATTTTATCGGAGTAATGTTAACTAAATTAAATTGTTCATCTAAAGCAAATATTTCATTTTTCTTATTTATTAGCTTGAAATCATAAAATTTATTTTTCAATTCTGAATTCAATTTTTTCCTAAATTCCGAATTGATATCCTCTATTTTATAAGACTGGTCAACTACAAATTTCCCTTGTCTGATATCGTATATTCCATCAGAAAATTCTTGATTCCCAAATACTTTTAAAAAATAAAAATAACCATCCTCATCTTTATTCTTATTTATATATTCTTCACATTGGATGTCTTTGTATTTTGAATCTAAAATTACTTTTCCTTCTAAATCGTAGTATCCAATTTTTTTATCCTGATAAACTTTGATGCCATTGTAATATTTAA
>NZ_JBYVEB010000198.1:0-2382 GCF_058117085.1 Chryseobacterium sp. CG10_8
AAACAAATTATGTTTAACTAAAAAATCACAAAAATGACAAAAACTTTCTTTTTAAAACTAACGGGAATCTTCGTTTTTTTCTTACTAATTATTCTCGGATGTCGTTCCGAATCTCTCTCTCAAAAAGATTCTGACGATAATAATCCAAATCTTGCTTTCACTACAAAAGCAAGCGTTGATGAAGTTATTGTGAAAACTTCTAAATTTGACAAAAAACTTGCTGAAAAATTCAAAAAATTTACTTGGGAAAATAAAAAAATGGCTCTTAAAACTGGAAGAGGTGTTGAAGACAACGATTTCTATTTTAATACAGACAATATTCAAAAATATGAAACCGATTCCGCTACTTTTTATTCAATTCCTGCTTTTAGTAAATCCCCTACCAATGACGATATTTTGCATTCTTTGTCACTAAAGTTTAAAGATGGAAATTTTACTTCAAGAATGATTACCGTCCAACTTCAAAACGACACCATTCCTGCAAAAATAATAGAAACCGCACCTTACAATTTTAATCCCACCAACATTTCTGCGAGACTTGATTGTCATTGCACCACAGAATTGGTGGTTTCTCCTTGTACTTGTCATACCGTTCATGCTGCAGGTGGTTGTACGCATCCAATTACAATTATCATTACTTCTTGTGGTTGTACTGGTTCTCCTGATTCTTCAGTTTATTATACAGGAACACCTACTTCTAGCATGACTTCGGGTTCTTCTGGTATTTATACTTACAACAATGCTGACCAAGTTTACAACGGATTAAGAAACTTGTTAAAGCCAGACTATACCATGACCGAGCTTCAGAGAATGGCTGTGCTATATAACTACGATGTGGCTAAAGTGATTGCAGAGTTCCTTGCAAGTAATCCTACTCATAAAGTAGCCGCTTTATCATTTATTGACGCAATCGAAGATGGAACAATTACTACTCAACTAGAGATGATTTCTGCGGTAAAAAACTACATTAATTCTTATCAATTTAACGCAGGGCTTTCTTCCGCTCAAGCAAATTGGAAAACGCAAAATACGACACTTTTCAATAATATTCTCACATACATATTACAAGATTATCCGAACAGAAAGGATTTTGGGTATTGGGCGATTAATTATTTTTTACAAAATCCTAATACTTCTTGGGCGCAGTTTCAGAATTGGTTTATGGGTAATTTAGAAGGTAAAGATGGCGAACAAATTGCTTATGATTCAAATTATTGGGAAAATCCAAGTCTAATTTTTCCACAACAAAACTTGCCGAGTTGGCAAAACTATTATGATGCCTTTCCACATCACTCTGATGGTTCTGGAATGACTGCTTCAGAGGTTTATCAATTAGTAGGAGGCGAAATATATCAAAGACATATTTCTACAAATCCAAATATCAGTAAATACTATCAAAATGCATGTGCTTTAAGAGTTTCAAGAGCTCTTAATTATTCTGGAATTACAATTCCCGCTGTCTCAGGCACAATGAAAGGAAGTGATGGCAAAAATTATTTTTTAGCTGCAAAAGCGTTAAATGTATGGATGCGGAAAACATTTGGAACTAATCCCGCAACTTCTACTACACCTTTTAATCCTAATCATTCACATTATACCGCATTACAAGGTGGAATAAATGGACAAAACTTCCCAACATTACTAAATGGGAAAAAAGGAATTTTTTCAATGGTAACAGAATCTTGGTGGGCGTCAGGTCATGCTGATGCTTTACAAAGCAATGGAATGTGTATTAATGACTGTCATTTTGGAGATGCTCCGATAATATATATAGATATTTGGGAATTAAATTAAATGTTATGAAAAAAATATTTTTATTCGGCATTATGGTTCTGCCAACAATAGCATATTCACAGAACATAAAATGTGAAAACATAAATTACATTAAGGAACTTAATGGGAAACAATATTCAACTTATCAATATGTAAATGCAAGTTATAGCTATTCAAGAGCATTTTCAATTGTTATTACTGGCAATGAAATTTTCTCCAAGCTACATCTTAAAATTCCAAAATTATTTACATACAAACAAGAATTGACAGATGTTTACATTTTAGGAATTAAAAATTTTAATAAAGAAAAAATGTCTAACAACGACAAAGAAATCATAACAAACTTTGTTAGAGATATTATAAAGTATAGAATTTTTAATAATTTACCTACAGGAACTGAAGAAAGTATATTAAATAAGGTTATATATTTAAAAGATGAAAATGAAATATGTAAAATTTTAGTGTGCAAAAAATAAAACACCTTCTGCCAACATCGGTTTGGCAATATGGCGGCTGAAGTGCTTCTATAAAACATTTGTGCAAGGTTCAACAGCAGTAATTCTATTGAACTTTTGTGCTAAATTTCCGCCACATCGCCAAGCCGCAAAC
>NZ_JBYVEB010000199.1:0-2372 GCF_058117085.1 Chryseobacterium sp. CG10_8
AAAAGTATTAGCGAAGGCGGGCGAAAAGTGAACTGAAAGTTCAGTTTTCAACCAAACTGAGCCAATGCTTTTTCAATGAAGTAAACTTACAAAATAAATACGGAATTGAAAAGCAGTGGCGGCGAAGAAAATTCAAATTTTCAATTTGAGTATTCAAGCCCGCTTTTGCTAATACACTGTTGGGCGATCGTTCATTTTTCTGCATTTATTTTTCTCAGTACAAAGTCTAATTGTCTGTCGAATTTTGTCTTTAAATCGTTAGGTTCAATTTCTATTTCAAAATCAGGTTTAATTCCTTTATTATCATACTTAAAGTTTGGTGTTCTCATTTTATATTGAAATATTGGAATCCAAACTAAAGTTTTAGAATAAGGTAAAATAAAAGCTTGTCCGCCTGAATTACTGTAATTACTTCCTTGAGAATATGCTCCATAAAATGTTCCTATTTTATAGTTTTGCAATAATGCCAATAAGTGTCCTGTTGTCGAGAAACATCCTCCGTCAATTAAAACACTTAGTTTCCTTTTGAAGTGATTTGTTTTGTTTTGTTGTTGCTCAAACCACCAATAATCTGCACTATCTGTTGCTGTATAACAATGTAGACCATTTATTAATTTGGTTTCCGAAAGTTCAATTTCTTCAATATTATTTGGATATTGAGCAAAATGCTTCCAATCTTTAACACTATTATATTTTGCTCCTACATAATCAAAATAATAGAACGGCTTAGATGTTAAATATGAAAATAAATAGCTTGCTATTTCTGTTGCTCCACCACCATTATCTCTTAAATCAAGAATCAAATCAGTTGTTTTTAAACTATCAGCTTTTTTGAAAAACAAATCCAATTGTAATTCAGCATTTTTTCTATCTGTTTCATTATAGCCATTTGCGAATGAATGAAACTTGATAACGCCTATTTTTTCACTTAAAAATTCAGTAGTTAAAGGTTCTATGTTTTGATTTAATACCTTTGTAAAGTCTTTATAAGCAATACCTTTCAAGTTTACAGATTTCTTTTGTTTATTACTATCAATATATTCAATACTAAAGTTATCAGATTGATTATAAATAAAATAATAAAAGGGAAAACTTCTAAATCTGACATTTAAACCTGACTTATTATTTCCCTCTAAATGAATATACTTTTGAAGTTCTTTGCTAATCGTTTCTATTTTTTTGTCATTGATTTTTAAAATTTCACAACCTATGAAACTTTTATAATTTTCTATGGTTTTATCAAAAAAATACTTATTCTTAATTTTATAAATACTAAAAGGAAAAACACTTTTATTTTGCATTAATGAACTAATTTTACTTCTGTCAGTGGCAGTGTGCCCATCTTTTATCTTTGCCATTAAAGTAGCAGTTAATTTATAATATTCAATAATGGATAAATTATTTTTAATGGAATTTTGAAGCATTGAATAGGTTTTGTCAAATTCATCTTTTGAACAAAACATATATTGCCCTGGATGAATTGTATTTGTCAAATTGTACAATTCAGAAAATTCAATTTTTATACTATCCTTTTGTAGAGATTTTATGAAAAGAGAATCGGTAAATTCTTTTTTTTGACCAAAGGAAAGTAAGTTTAAGAAAATCAAAAATAAACTTAGATATGTTTTCAAATTTAAATATTCTTTTGAGGTTTTACTTTATTTTGAATGTTGCCCAACTCTCAAATATACGCAATTAGTTTAAAATGACAAAATTTCAATTATTTAATCAATCAACTGTTAATCAAATAGTTATTGTGTGATTTTAAGACTATTGAATTTTTGAAGAATTGCGCATTTTAAATATCTTCATCGAAAAACTTATTGAAAGTAAGTATTTACAAACGGATACAAATGGTATTAATCGTTTTCTATACGGATAAGTAATCACCGCTGTTTCAAATTTGCAAAAGCGTTTTGAGATAGACAACTAACGACTCAAAATGATGTTTAACTTTTAAATTTAATTATCATGTCATTAAGAAACAAAGTGATGCTTATTGGTCACACAGGAAAAGAGGTTGAAATCTTTAATTTTGAAAATGGTGGACTCAAAGCTACCGTTACTATTGCTACTAACGATTATTACACCAATTCGGTAGGAGAGAAGGTGGAGGAAACTCAATGGCATAATTTGGTGGCTTTTGGAAAGACTGCCGAAATCATGCAAAAATATGTTACAAAAGGGAAGGAGATTGCCATTGAAGGCAAGCTAATGTACCGCTCTTATGATGGCGCAGATGGACAAAAGAAATATGTTACCGAAATTAGAGTTGAAGAACTAGTGCTTCTGGGTACTAAATAAAGAATATAAGAGCGTGAATAAATTTTATTCAATAGCATTTTATATAGCTTTCTACTTAATTTTCTTAA
>NZ_JBYVEB010000200.1:0-2297 GCF_058117085.1 Chryseobacterium sp. CG10_8
TTAAAAAAAAATCTAGCTTCAAACATCTTAAATGTTTAGAAGCTAGACTACATATAAAAATGTGTTTTTTTCTAATCTTTCTTTCCTTGGTCTTTCACAGAACAAGAGTTGATTCCCAATGGAAGATACAACGGGCAGAAGCTTATGAAACTTGTCAAAACGAACACTCCTGCAAGAACCAAAGCTACAATTCCCCAGGTTCCCGAAATAACGTTGGTAAAGTAGAGTACACCCAAAACGACAGCAATTATTATTCTAATAATTTTGTCAACGGAGCCCATGTTTTTTTTCATTTTATTTCTTTTTTTGTTATTGCTTTATTGCGGTACAAAAGTAGAACGTATGAAAAAGCCATGCAGTGACCATAGTCACCATTCGCCACTAATTTTGATATTTCCTGAATTCTGTGATATTTTTCCGTCTGTTTCGAGTTTCTTGAGGACCCTAGTAATGACTTCACGAGCGGTACCAAGTTCGTTTGCGAGTTGACTATGACTCATTTTCACGGAATCACTTTTGATAAGTTCAGTTTTCTTTTTCAGATGGTCATATAACCTTTGGTCCATTTTTGTCAAAAGCAAATGTCCAATAGTATCGAGAAGTTCTGTATATCTAAGGTTAAATTGATTATAAAAAAGTTCGTTGAAATCAGGATATTCTTTTATCCATTTGGGTAAATGCTCAATTGGAATTAGTAGTAACTCCGAATCTTCTTCTGTGGTTGCATAGACTTTGCTTGGCGAATTTTTTAAAGCCGCATAAAAGGTCATCACACAACTTTGCTGTGGCTCGATGTAGTAGAGTAGGAGCTCTTTTTCTTCAAAGCGAGAAAATACTTTTACAAGATCGTTGATGACGATAGGAAGAACATTAATATATTGATGCTCTCTCAAAATTTCGGTACCCTTGCTCACCACTTTTATAGAGCCGTGTTGCAGAATTTTCTCTGACAATTCGGGTTTTAGAAAAGATAATTTTTGCTTATCGATGTCCATTTTTACTATTTGGCAACAAAGATACTATCAAAATATTTTCATTTTTCAAGAATAGTAATAAAAGTGAAATTTTCCTGAAGTTGATTCCTGCTAATCGCAAGCATGATATCTGTGATTCGTTTTTGGCTAGCTTGGCTTAGTAGGAAACTGTGTATCCGACACTGGGAAGATTCATGTTTAAGGAAAGAATTTTCCATTGGTTGAAGTAATAATTGTAAAAATATAAATCTCCTTTCTCTTTTGAATTGTAAAACTGAATTGAAGATTCACCGATTTCTTTCTGAGTCTTTCCTGTTTCGTTGATAATTCTCAAGCTCATCAAAGTCTCTTCATTAAAGGTAATGTTATACTCTTCGAGGTTGATTTTATTGATCTTTTTGCTCAGTTCTTTAACGCTGATGATAATGCTTTCTGTGTTAATACTTTCATTACTTATTTTATTTTCCTTTACATCATAAAAATCAATTTTGATCAGAGCTTCTTTATCATAAATTCTTCTTATAGGAATTGAGATTTCCTTCAATTTTCCGGTCATGTTCTTCTTTCCTTTATGAATAATTCCTATGCTTAAATCTTTGGGGAATCCCGAAGTATTGGACTTCAATATTTTTGATTCGAATTTTACATCAGTCTTTCTATTGACTATTATTTCCTGAATTTTTTTCACGATAGGCGTCAAATAAATTACACTCGTATAACGATCAATCTTCTTGTCGTGAAATCCTTGTTTTTTTATAATGAGCGGGAGCTGAGAGTCCTTCATTATTTGAATAGTACCTAAGGAATCAGAAAAGAATGAATCCCCGTTACTTATCACCTCAGCATAGGGAATAGTTTTACTTTCAACACTATCTAAAATCACTATCTTTTTTTGACAGTATAAGAGAACAGGAGTTACTAATAGTATCGTTGTTAAAAAATGTCTTACCATCATTGACGTTTTAGATTAAATAAAGGAGGTATGCCAAGAAAACCTATTGAGAGTTGTCAGTTTTTTTATTTTTAAGATAATCAGTACGACCTCCCTCCCTCCCAATTTGAATTTTTTAAATAAAAAAAGAAATGTTTTTTGATAGCTCAAAACAACTTCATTAGTTTTGGATACATTGGATTTTAATATCTCTTTTTTGATTATTTCACTATCTTTTCTTTGTACAATTTTACTAATACTGCGGAGAGAGAATATAAAAAAGGTTTGGTATAAATCTCCATTGAAAATTCAGGAATTCTTACCAAACCTTCTATGACCAACCTTTTGTTTTATTTAGGTAATTTTTTGTCTATTATTTTTCTTCAAATTCT
>NZ_JBYVEB010000201.1:0-2293 GCF_058117085.1 Chryseobacterium sp. CG10_8
TAAAAAAAAATATATTTTTCAGATAAATTTAAAATTGATTCCGAATCAATGTGATTGGAAGGATAAAACCCTATTCTCAATAAGATTACACTCGATTTTTCTTCAGTTTTATTATTACAAGAAAAAAAAATGAAAATTAAAGGAAAAAATAATTTTAGAGTTGTTTTCATTGTATTACAGCTAACGGTAAGTGTATATGCCGTATCCCTTTGGGTATGGCATATACACATTGTTAGCAAATCTTATGATTAGAATCCCAGACCTAAATCGGTATTGGGGTATTTTTTCATGCTTCCTAAATGACGTTTCATCATATTGATACAAAAGGGGTGTCCCCATTCAAAATACAAATGTCCTTGAGAGCGTGTTTCTTTAAAGTCTGTGGTGAGATTGTAAGTAAATGGTGATAGACCTGCTTTAATTTCCATAGAGGCATCTAACCAGCGTTCAGTCTGTTCAGTTAGCATTACATTGTAATGAACCTTATAATCGTCCCATCTTAGGGCATTGAATGAGCCCATATTCCAAATAAATTCTACTTGTCTTCTAGAGTGTCCATCTTTTGCTAGTAAAAATGCCGTTTGGTCTATTCCATCATAGTATAGATTATTTGGAAGTTTGTTTTGCAAATTACCACCTAGACGTAGTGCGACCATGTATAAATCGGTTAGATCTATAAGTTCGTTGGATTGTTGACCTGGTTCTATCATTCCTTTCCAATAAGCCAATCCTGGCACTCTAACACCACCTTCCCAAGTGCTTCCTTTTCCTCCTCTAAATGGGGTTACTCCACAGTCAGGAAAGGCATCCATATTGGGGCCATTATCCGAAGTGAAAAATACTAATGTATTTTCTAATTCGCCTGATTCTTCTAGTGCTTTTATTATTTCTCCTACTATATCATCGGTTTCTACCAAAGCATCTCTCACAGGCATAGCAGAAGGGCTTTTTCCTATGTATTCTTCGCTACAATAGGTGTCATTATGAATAGAAGTGAATGAATGTAGTAGAAAGAAAGGTTGCTTTCCTGCGTAGTTTTTAATAAAATCGATAGAGCGTTCTTTTATTTTTTGGTCAACCTGACGCATGTCCGAAAGATTGTTAATAGGAAAACCTACTTTTCTCGGACCGCCTTTTTCGCCTTCAATTAGCCCTTTAGGTCTCATCTGAAATGCGAGGTCGTGTTTTTCTTTGTTGTTAATCATATCGCTGTATCTTCTATCCACCAAATATTGGGTATAATCAGACTGTACAGCTGGTAAGCCAAAAAAGAAATCGAAACCTACTTCATGAGGCAACATATCTTCGCCTTCGCCAATATGCCATTTTCCATATAGTGCAGTTTTGTAACCCGCATTGCTAAGCAATTTGGCTTGTGCTACTTCTACTTTCCATGGGTTGGTTTTGAGTTTGTCCCCACTTAATATAGGGCGCAGAAGTCCACTTCTTTGTGGGATTCTTCCGGTCATGAGTGCCGCTCTGGAAGAGGTACAGGTTGGTGTAGAGTAAAACGATTTGAATTGTTTTCCTTCTAATCCCAATCTATCGATATTGGGTGTCGGTGAACCCAATGCAACTCCACCGCCATTAAGACCGATATCTCCCCAGCCGAGGTCGTCCACTAAAAAAATAAGAATGTTGGGTTTTTTCCCGAATTTTTTTTCTAAATCTGCAAGTTTCTGTTTGGCGATTTTTTCTTGATCGGGTCGGGGTATAGCGGGTTCAAAATTGTCTTTTTCTACTACTGTTTTGTCAAATACGCCTACTTTTTCTTGGGCAAATAATCCACTAGTGATAAGTGAGAATAATAAAATGGTTAAAGTTAAGTGTTTCATAAATTGTTATTGTTTTTGGTTATTTAATAATGTTTGCTAACGATTTTCGGCTTTGCGATGTGCGGCATTGATGAACAGAAGGTTCAACCAAAACTGAGCGAAGCAAAAAGCCATTTTCTTTTGATAAAATTACTAAAAATTTTAAAAGAAAATGGCTTTTTGCGAAATATTATTACAAATCTTCAACAAAAACTTCAACCCGCATATCGCAAAACCGTTGTTGTAGGCAGTATTTTTATTTCGATGAATAGAGTTTAACAGGGTTAAATTCTGTTCAGAGAAGTAAAAATCTAATAAAAAATAATTTTCACATTCAATAAAGTCAAAATTTTAAAATTTTTATAGATTTTAGACCCAAAAAGTAAGATTTTCATGTAATTTTCAGTATTTTTCACCCATTTTTTCTAATTTTTGAGTTACTAATTTTCAGTTTCTAGTAATTTTTCAGTTTTAGAATT
>NZ_JBYVEB010000202.1:0-2276 GCF_058117085.1 Chryseobacterium sp. CG10_8
TTAGTTTTGTTAATTCGTGTGGTAAATCTCAATAAAGAAAAAGAATTTATGCCTTGAATAACATTCAATATTATACAGTGCTTACTGATTATCTTCTCATCTTGTAAGTTTTGTAAGTCTTTTACACGCTCATTGCTTTTCTCAAATTTTATTTCATAATCAGTTGCTTTGTTGGAGGCTTTTTGATAAGTGATAAGAAGAATTATGACAATTAGGCAAAAAATAAGTATCATATCATGTTTTTTTAAAGGCTATTTATAAATGATGACTTTGTCATTTATTGGATTTCTATTGAGTAACATTTTCCATTCTCAACTTGTGTGATATAGTCTTTTAAAAAATATTTTGTATTTGGAACAGTTACTTCAAAATTTTTACCGTTTTTGTCTTGCTGAATTTTATATATCCCAATTAGTTCAGAGTTTACAGAAACCCCTTGTTCACATCTCAATTTACGAGGGTCTTTTTCATAAATAACAGTTGCGTTAGTAACATCTCCTTTTATATGACCACTATAATTAAGGTTGTCAAGAGTAATAGTAATGCCCGAAAGCTTTTTTGATTTAGAATAAACAATAACTTTTGCAGGTTCTAATAAATTATTATCATTTGGTTGTTTATAATTATCACCCGCCATAAATGGCTTGTTAAATATCAAATACATATCTTGGTTAAATCCATTTTTCAAAGTTCTTTTCCCCTCATAAAATGATGGGTTTTTAGTTTTGTTAAAATAAGTTGAAAATTCTTGCGGAAACTCTTTAGCATTTCTATATAATGACCTATATAATGTTTTTAATTCCCCATTTTCAAATTTTGCAACAGTTGGAAGAATATCAAAATAAGTGTAGTTTCCGTTTTGGTATTCGATGCTTTTCATTCCCATTATTAGATATACTTCATATAGTCCATTCTTTAATTGGTAGTTTTTTAAGTTGTTAATTGGAATTTTAGAGTTTTCATTTCTAATTTTTTGCCCTAACTCATCATTATACTGAATTACTGACAATTCATTTTGAATGAAATATTCAGTTTCTGAATCTGCTTTGTCATTTAGTTTCTTTAAATTGCTGTTAATTAGTCCGATAACATCAACATAGTTGGTATTATATTCATTATTATTTGAGCCTAAAATGCCAATATTTGGCTGTACTGGATCCTTATACTGATATGGTTTCCTTTCTAAATTACTACTTGATTTATTATTAGTAAAGGCTAATTGCCCATCGTATAATCCTCTATTATAACCATCTCTATAACTGTTGCCATCTTCTCCTATTTTCGGAAGTGGTATGCTTAAATAAGTTAAAGGATAATTGCATTGCATTTCTCCATTTTGTGCTGAAGCATTACAGTATCCTTTTTTGTGACCTTCAGAATATCCATTGTCAAAAGCAGATTGAGAATATGTCAATGAAAACATTACGATTAAAAACCCAGAAAATATTTTTCTCATAAGTGAATTTTTTTTGTTCACTCAGTCCCAATAGTGAAAGTTATCAAATACAAAAAGCGTGGGACTAAACTCAATTTGCAATACGAGGTTCTGACAAAACCATACAACACAAACAAGATAGCCCACGCCGTAGCGTGAGCATCAACTGTTTATTCTGTGTTGTAATTGAAACTGTCAGATTTCCTATTACAGAATAAAAGCTAACGCTTTATTTTTTTCGATAAAATTTGAATTACAAAAATATTGATTTTTGTAATATCATTACTAAATGGCTACTTTTTTCAAGGAAGAATTATATTTCCCAAAATCAATATCCTCAAAATCTTTAGCAGCCTTTTCTTGAACATCAATATCCTTTGTATGAAGTATATTTGACATATAATTTAATTTTCTTTTTATACCCTCAATTAAATCACACCATTTCATTACTTGGATTTCAATATTCTTATTTTCATTAATAAAGTAGAAATATGGATTATCATTGCCCTTTTGTCTACCATTTATCTCAAATTGAGCATCATCATTAATTTCAGAACTTATTAACAAAATCTTGAAATTTATATCCTTACTAACTGCACTAGATTTTTCTATTTCTCTAGCATATTTCATAACTTGAGCAAGCTCTTTAGGACTTATTTTTACTTTTGGAGCTTTTAATTCAACAATCAAAACCTCTCTCTTTTTATAATCTAAGATTCTTTCATTATACATGAATAAATCAGTTATAGATTTTATGGGTTTTTCAGTAATCTCAGCTATGTTATCGTCTTTTTTAGAGGGTTTATAATCCAGACAATCATTTCGTAGCTCTAATAAATTT
>NZ_JBYVEB010000203.1:0-2244 GCF_058117085.1 Chryseobacterium sp. CG10_8
TTAGAAATGAAAGTAGTGACAAATCCGGAAGTTAATCCTCCGAAAAAGTAAGCTATAATTACAAAAAACAAAGCCATAAATGGTGCTGTCGCGACGTACTTTTTCATTGCCTCCATGTCTTGAGAATCCATTCCCTCAGGAAGCGGATACAGATAATGACCTATAGCTTCAATCCCAAAAATGACCAAAGAACCTGCAAAAAGCCCTATTACAACTGATAAAATTTTATTAATCATATTCTAATTTTACCTGTGTTGATCGATTAAGATAACATTTCCATCTGGATCCTTTAACATGAAGTACTCTGGACCAGTAGTAGTTTCGTCGGCTTCACGGTCTAATGGGATATTTTTGTCCTTCAAATCTTTCTGAATTTTTCTAACATCTTCAAAATTTTCCATTTCTTTCTTTTCCTGATCCCAACCAGGATTTAAAGTTAACCAATTGCCTTCGAACATTCCTTGAAAAAGCCCAATCACAGAGTCTCCATTCTTCATCACCACCCATTTTTGCACAATATCTCCGCCACGTTGCTCGAAGCCAAGTTTTTCATAAAACTCTTTTGCAACATGGATATCTTTAACTGATAAACTAACCGAAAAAGCTCCTAATTTCATTTTGTTGTTTTATTAATTTCTATTTTGCTTTGCGAAAACATCATGCTAGTAGCTACTAGGATCAGCGTGACCAAAATCTACATCAATTATTGATTTTTGAAATCGGTTTTAAAATTTAAAGAACCATCATAACTCTTCCAATCACCAATGAACTCAATATATTCGCTTTCAATTTTCTGAGTTTTGCGATTCCATTTGAAGGTATAGACAAATTTTCCCGTGAAATTGCCCGTATGTTTACCATTAGGCTCTTCCGAAAAATCATATTCGCCATAGACTTTGCCTGTTTTCTTAGAGTCTTTATACTGTGATATTTTGATTTTTCCCTCGAATTTGGACTGTTGGTTTTCAACAATAGAAAATCCAGATACGAAATATTCTTGATCTTTCTTTCGGTCTTGTTCGGAAATTGTAATCTTCAGCTTGAGAGGTGTTTTGCTGTCAGAAATATAACCTGAGTAAAATTGATTATTATTCAACCAAACTTTCGAAACATTCGGCATCTGCGAAAACGCAAAAGCGGAAATCAATAAGAATAGAAGTGTTATTTTTTTCATCAAAAAAGTGTTTTTATACGCCAAATTGAGCCAAATGGTGGTTGAGATGCTTTGCCAACATATTGTTCCATTCTTGTGAAGTCATCACTCCAAAAGAAGAATTCTCCTTTCCATCAAAAGCCTCTTCTCCTAATTGTTGTACCTTCTGAATATAACCAATCAAGCGCTTCTTTTCTACGTCGAAATCTTGGTCTCCTTTGATTAAAAACGCAGGTCCAGTCGGTCCGTTTTGCTTGTAAGTTCCTTCTTGAACGATTTTGGATTTCACAAAAGTTTTTAGGAAAAATTTAGCAATTGCGCCTGGCTTTTTATGCTTCTCGGGCTCAAAAATGTATTCATACGCTACATTGCAATGCGCCAACATCTGGTCTACTGTCATTTTGCCCCATTTTCTAGGAGTCTCAGGCGTTAACTTATTGATTCTGTCGATATAATTTTGCGCTATCTTCGCATCAAAAACATTTTCCATAATTTGATTTTTGAGGCTTAAATTTAGTGAAATTTAACTTTGATATAGAAATAAATTCATTTTATAAATCTTAGAACTCCGTATCTTCTTGGTAAATTGTCAACCTAACCCACAGAAAAGCTGATTTAAAGAGTATATTTACGAATAAAATTACTTTGAATATTGTTAGGTGAAACCGCTTACTAATTTGCGTTTTTAACTTTTTTTTATGCATTAAGTCAATAGAATCATAAATTTGTCTTACAGTATACTTCTCTTCCAATTGTTGTTTTCGAAAATCATTTAAATTTTCGTATCTCATAACGAAATCAGAAATTTTCCCTCTTCGATCAAATTCAACAGATATCCCCCCCCCCAATATCAAGATTATACAACATAATATCTTGATGGAGAAAATCTATTTTTCTATAGTAATATAGAGAGTCTGCAAGATATGAGAAGTACCAATGACTTGATTTCACAGGACCATTGAGGTTAAAATAATCTCTATTTTTTTTGTAATCGATTAATGAAGACTTTGAGTTATTATCGCCTTTATCAGGCGCTTGTGCACAAGAGTTGGTCAATGTCAATAATAGAAGTATAAAAGTGATTAAAATTT
>NZ_JBYVEB010000204.1:0-2235 GCF_058117085.1 Chryseobacterium sp. CG10_8
AAATTTAATAAGATGAATTCTTTTTACAGAAAAATATTAACATTTGTCTTTATCACATCTATTGGACTTGTTTCAGCGCAAATTCAAGAAAATATGACAGTGAAAGAAATTTTGGAGGAAGCTGCTTTGAAAAAATCGAAAATATTGCCTGCTGATATTGCGACAAGTTCAGTTATTTCTGAGCGTCCTATAAGCGTAAAAGGAGACATTAATTTGCTCTACATCGTTGATGGCAAGAAAATGACAGAAGAAGAAGTTATAAAAATCCCATCATCAAAAATTGAATCTATTACAGTGATTAACAGTGAAGCTGCAACAAAATTATATGATAAAGAAGGGGAAAATGGAGCGATTTTAATTGAGCTTAAATCTGAGCTTCCGACCAATGATGGTATTCCCAACAAAGAAAGTTTCTTGGAAGAAGTAGATAAAAAACCGATTATTGCAAAATAAAAATATCTCGCAGATTGCATTTTTTTAGAATGAATCAGTGCAATCTACGGGAAAATTCTATGAAAAAAATCTCAATTATTTTTATACTTCCTGATTTGGAAACTGGCGGTGCGGAGCGCATTGTGATGACACTTGCCAATCATTTACCTCGTGAAAAATTCGAACCAAAAATTATGCTTCTTCGTAAAGAAGGCGGTTATTTGGAATTTCTGAAAGATGATGTGGAAATCATTGACCTCAGAACTCCAAGAATTCGACATTCTATCAAACCAATTTTATCAGAGATTAGGAAAAGGAAGCCTGATGTGGTTTTTTGTGGCTTTGGTGAGGTTAATGCGTATTTATCATTATTTATTAAGCTTTTTCCCAAGACAAAATTCATCGCTCGTGAAACGAATGTGGTTTCTCAACACGTTACACGAAAGGAAATTAAATTCTTCTACAAATTCTATAATAATTATGATAAAATCATTTGTCAAAGCGATGACATGATGAATGACTTGTTGGCGAATTTTAAAATTAAAAAAGATAAAATCACCAAAATCAACAATCCAGTTGATTTTGAATTTATTGATAGTAAATTAGAAATTTCTACAAAGCCTGAAACCTTTTCAGAAGAATTCATAAATGTAGTGGCTATTGGCAATCTATCTTCCAGAAAGGGATTTGATAATCTGTTGAAAGTGTTTTCATATTTAAAAAATGAAAAAATCAAACTTCATATTTTAGGTGATGGAAAAGATAAAGACTTACTTCATCAGATGAAGTCGGATTTAGGATTAGACAATGTGATTTTCCATGGACAGCAGAAAAATCCTTACGAATTTCTAAAGTTTGCTGATTTGTTTATTTTATCCTCTCGTTATGAAGGCTTTCCGAATGTTTTGCTCGAAGCCGGAGCTTGTGGAACTTATGCTTTAGCTAATAATTGCAAAGGTGGAATTAATGAAATCATTCAGCCAAAAATCAACGGAGAAATATTTGATATTGAAAATCACGAAAGTTTTGCCCAAAAAATTAAAGGAGTTTTAAATGAAAATTATGATAAATTTGCAATTCGCAATTCGATAAAATCAAGGTTTTCGAAAGAAATTATTTTGGAGAAATATGAACGTGTTCTTTCAAAAATATAATGAGGTATTTTCTACTTTTTTTATTAGTACTTTTTTCCTGTAATAAGGAAAAGGCAAAAATTGTTGAAAAGAGTGTACATCATAATTCGGATTCTATAAAAATTGACGATTGGCAGTCTGGTTTTGGGCTTAGTCACGATATTGATAAAGATTCAATTTGGAATAGACCAGTTCGTTTTTATGTTGAGAGCCCTAAATGTGATTCAACGGCTATCCAATTTTATTTTGGCAAATATAGACCAACAGACGAGCCTGAAACAGCAAGATTGTTGAGTTTGGTTACAACGGATAATGATAGTTTGAGGCCATTTTACCGTTGGATTTTGAATAAGACAATCATCATTCAAGATGGCGCTTTGGGAGAATATACTGGTGTTCCTGCAAGACAGTATGCTGAAAAATTCCCTAAAGAGTTTTTCGGATATATGGATTATGATAAATCAGGAGAAAAGTATCTTGCGTGGACTAATTCAATTCTATATAGTGGATTTTATGAATGGGATGATTATAAAAAACCCTCTAAAGTACGAAAGGCTTTAATTAATAAAATGAATCAAAACTGCATTAATTGCAACGATAGTTTGAGAACTCGTTTCAGTAAGTTTGCAATAGACTGTTTTCCTGATTAATAATTTATTGATTTTGTTTA
>NZ_JBYVEB010000205.1:0-2173 GCF_058117085.1 Chryseobacterium sp. CG10_8
TTTAATTAGAGTAAAAAAAAGTAATTACTTATTGATTACTTAGAAAACATTTGCAGTATCAATTTAAAATACTGTAATATGAATACTATCAACTTCGTGGGTGTAGAACCTCAACAACTCATTACCGAGATTGCGACTAAAGTAGAAAATACACTTTTCGCAAAGCTCCAAAAAACCTTACAAGACAACGAGCCAAAACGCTACTATTCCGCAGACCAAATTTGCGAGAAGTTCAGCATTACCAAACCAACAATTCATAGTTGGAAAAAATCGGGAATACTGAAATCTTACAAGTTGGGTTCACGTGTCTATTATCGTATGGACGACATAGAAAATGCAATGATTATTAACGATTAAAATTTTGCATTATGAAAACGTTCGTCCCTGACAATTACAAACTAACCTATACACTCGATGAGGTTAAAAAGACATTCGCACAATACCGTTTACAAGACGCACAAAAACCAAATCTTCTACCTGAACTCATAAGGATTGAAAAGAATAACGGTTACAACTCCATTACTGGAGCAAACAACCTACTACGGATAAGGAACGGAAGTAATTGGAGCAAATGCACCCTTTCGGGATTACGTCCAACGGAAACGCCTTATTTCTATTATTCAGATTTACCAATACAAGGCGTTAAGTCTTTATGCGTTATTTATTACAATCCTGATACCGAGATTATCCAAACGAGGGTATGCAAACAATTCTATCCGTACAACGCAACGGAACGCACCCAAATAGTTAAAGCTATAATTCAAAACTTCTAAGAGCCAAAAAAAGGGAGTGCAAAACTGCATTCCCTTTTAGGCGTTCAAACCTGACAATAGGCAACCTATTGACTGAACAAAGATAGTGAAATGTTAGATAATACAAAGTTCTTAATTACAGATTTGCAGATAATAAATAGGGCGTTAATGCACCCCGATTTTATCGAATGCAAACCAAAGAACAACTATTATCATTCACTAATGCACAAAACCTTTGGCGTTAAATTGAGTTTAGATTTTCGCAAGTCAGTTGAAAACGGAAAGGTCATTGGTTTCGGACATTTAGAAATTAATATTAGTCCTCATTATCATTTCAATAATTATTTACACAATGGCAACGATTTTACACCGTCAAACGGTATTAAAACGGTTATTGATATACTAACATATTTAGGCATTCAATCAAATGAATACAACCGTCTAAAAGTGGTTAATATCGAATTTGGAATAAATATCATTCCCGAAACTGATATTAAAAACCTCATCAACGGAATTTCATATTATAAAAAAACAGATTTCAAGACTGGAGTGTTTCCATATTTCAAGAAAACCAATGCTACAAACTTCAAACAAATAAAGGCATACGCAAAAGGGTTACAGTTTTCGGACTTTCCTGAATATGGTATTAATCAAAATTCTTTTCGATTTGAAGTTAAGAGCAAACAGGCAAAAAATATTAAGAAGTACGGAATTGAAACCGCAAACGACCTGATAAAACCTGACATTTACGATGTACTTTCACAAGAACTTTTAAATGAATGGGAACGTGTTTTATTAATCAATTTAGAACCTAATATTAATGACTTAAAAACAGATGAGGTGCAATTTATCGAAAATGCAAAACCGATGTCTTTTTGGAGTGATTTAATTCGAGAAAAGAACCGAAATAAATTTAGTAGATACAAAGAAAAATATTGCAGAATTTTAAGTTCAAAAAACAACTTGCACCACCAAATAAAAGTGTTGATTTTGGATAAATTATTTTTGTTGTCAAGTGGTGCAAATTCCACACAGAAAAATACCATCAATAGGGAAAAGTTACATTTTGAAGTTACCCACCCAAATAGGATAAACTTGGAATATGCACCACCTCATCAAAATATTACTATAAAAATAGATGATAATGAAGACGAAAAAAAGAGGGTTTGTTTGGTTACTGGAATTGATATTTCAATGCAGAAAAAAGGGAGTAAATTTTTATGTTATTCGGGATTGAAATTCTATGAAAATAAAGAACCTAAAATTTATGATGAGGTATTACAAAAATTTTGGTCACAAAACTGCAAAGGACAACCCAAAACCGAACTTTATAAAATCGTGGCTCACAATATCCGAAACCGATATAATAATTTGAAATATTCAAAGGAAAGAAATAGTAATCCAAATCAATTAGATTTATA
>NZ_JBYVEB010000206.1:0-2110 GCF_058117085.1 Chryseobacterium sp. CG10_8
TATAACTTCATAAAAAAACTATGCGATAAATAATTTTAATTTATTGAATAACACTAATTTGACAAGAAAATAATAGCTACTATTTCCAACGACACCCTATTACTCTACGCGAGAATCAATAAGAAACCACCATTAAAACCATTTCAAAAAAATTCAAACAGAAACAGAAATAATTACATAATAATCAACAATAAAACGAAAAGAAATAAAAATAAACACCAAATTACAGAATTCGTAATTCAAAAAATATTTAACTAAAACACTCGTTTTATCCGAATTGATGGTCACTTGATTGAAATCACACCCCTCCGAACACTTGTAATTACGTTAAAGTTGATTTTAACAAAATTCCAACGATTTATGATTAAACGATATAATTTTCATATTTTTTACCAAAATCACTTGCACAATTTCAAAAATGTTTTATCTTTGCTTTTGAACAATTTTAATCATAAGTATATTAACCTTAATAAATTAACATTATGAACAAATCTGAATTAATTGATGCAATGGCAAAAGATGCTGGAATTACTAAAGTTGCTGCAAAAGCTGCATTAGAATCTTTCATGGCTAACGTTACTACTACTCTTAAGAAAAAAGATGGTAAAGTTTCTTTAGTTGGATTCGGTACTTTCTCTGTTGCTGAAAGAGCTGCAAGACAAGGTATCAACCCTGCAACTAAAAAACCAATTAAAATTGCTGCTAAAAAAGTTGCTAAATTTAAAGCTGGAGCTGAATTAGCTGACGCTGTAATGGGTGCTAAGAAAAAATAATTTTCTAGAATCATAGAAAAACCGCTGCAAGTTTTGCAGCGGTTTTTTTTATGGTGCTAATCGAGATATCTCCCAATAATAATCTTCATTAAGAGAATAAAGAATCCTGTCATGAAGTCGATTAGGTCGACCTTGCCAGAATTCAATTTCATAAGGCTTCGCAATATATCCTCCCCAATTAATTGGTCTCACAATTTCTTTACCTTCCCACTCTTCTTCCAAAGCTGCTAGTTTTTCTTCCAAGAACTCACGATTAGGAATCACCTTACTCTGTTCCGAAACCAGCGCCCCCAACTGACTCCCTCTCGGTCTCGAGCTGAAATATCCGTCACTCAAATTTTCTGCTACTTTTTCTAATTCAGCTTTAATAATAATTTGTCGTTCCAAAGCTGGCCAAAAGAAATGCAGACATGCTTTATTATTCTCTTTTAGAGCATTTCCCTTGCGACTATCATAATTGGTATAAAAGATAAAGCCTTCCCAAGTATAAGCTTTCAAAAGTACCATTCGGGTACGAGGACACCCATCTTTCTCAACAGTAGAAACCGACATCGCATTGGCTTCAGCAACAGTCGGATGCTCTTCTGCTTCTAAAAACCAATCCCTAAACAACTCTATAGGATTCTCTTTGATATGCCCTTCTAAGAGCTGAAATTTATCATAAACTTTTCTTTTATCGTGAAGATTTTCCATATAATTTTTATTACTTTTGAAATCATGAATCACTCCTACAAAGGTAAAATATTAATTTCCACTCCTGATGTTTCAGGAGATATTTTTTCTCGTTCGGTTATCCTGATTATCGACCATAATGAGAATGGTGCTTTTGGTCTAATTCTGAACAAAAAAAATCGGGAAGTTAGCGTCAAATTAGGGGACATGTTTGATTTCCCAATTGAAATCTATGAAGGAGGACCTGTGGAAAACAACAAAGTATTTTACATTGTAAAAGGCAAACCTTCTAACGATTTCTATCTACCTATTAATGACGATTTTTACTTGACAGAGGATACCCAATCTATTGTTGCAGACCTTGTTGAAGAAAAATTATTTACCAATGATGTAAAAGTCTTCTCTGGTTACTCAGGATGGGCAGCCAATCAACTCGAAGACGAAGTCACCAAAAAGTATTGGAACGTCGTTGACATCTATAATCTAGACTACACTCTTCCCAACGACCAACACCTTTGGAAGACCATCATGCAAAATCTAGGTGGCGAATTTCTTATTTGGGCCAACGCGCCAGAAGATATCTCCCTCAATTAATCTTTAACGTTTTTTTATTATTCATTTGGATTTTTTTTAAGATATAAAAGCTGATATTTGAAAAAAATCTT
>NZ_JBYVEB010000207.1:0-1991 GCF_058117085.1 Chryseobacterium sp. CG10_8
TTATAAAAGTTGCTGTTTTCGTTATAAACATTTAATAAACCTTTTGCACCAACGCTTTCCAATAACTCTTTACGCAAAAGAAGTTGGTAGCTATAGTCAACGGAGTATAGTGTTGGAAAAAGTCCCATTTTTAGCAACTGTTGTCTTGGATTTTTTTCAAGACCATCGATTACGTCAAGATATTCGTTCTCAATAGTTTTCCAGATTTTTTCAACCAAGTCTGTATTTAATTTTAGGTCTTCTGAAAGAATATTAAATGGTTTTGGTTTCTCAAACCGAAGTGAATAAACTGCTTCACATTCGGGAATATCTATATTGCAGTAAATTTCAGTAGTTACAGAACCCGACATATTGTTGTAGTCGATATAGTTTTTATAGCTTCTGAAAAAGAATATTTTATAGGTCAGTTTTCCGTTTTTCTTTTTGATATCGCCATTTTTCAGAAGTTTCCAACCGAATGGTTCCAATCTTGAAAACATTATTTGCACCATCTGATTGAAAACATCAGATGGAGTTAATTTTTCGGGTACTAATTCCTTTACCAATTAACGTTTGATTTGTATGCTTGCCACTAACGAAAAAGTATTAGCGAAGGCGGGCGAAAAGTGAACTGAAAGTTCAGTTTTCAACCAAACTGAGCCAATGCTTTTTCGGTAAAGTGAAATTACAAAAAAATAACGAAACCGAAAAGCAGTGGCGACGAAGAATATTCAAATTTTCAATTTGAGTATTCAAGCCCGCTTTTGCTAATACACTGTTATCGGCAGTTATAATTTTTCTATTTTAAAGCTCTTGGTTATTTTGTCCATTGCACTTTTTAGTTCATTCCCCGAAATTTTATTTATGAAATTCATTGTTTCTAAATTTGTGTTTAATGCTTGTTGAATATTTGAGAGTGAATATGAATTTGGTGTAATCAATTTTTTGTAATATATCTCCCTTGTTAACTCATTTTCTTCTTCAATCATTTCTTTTGTTACAGGAATTTCCAATAGTTGAAAAGCTTTTGACAATTTATCTGTAAGAACTACTTTTCTTCTATTATTTGTTCTTTGTTTGAATTCTTGCAATAACCAATCATTTAAGTAACATTCAGGTTCTTCAATAATACCGTAGTCAGTATCTCTTGTTACAATTATAATGTTTTTTTTTGTTTTTTTTGAACATTCAATAATCCACTCCCAATTAATCGCATCTCCAATAGAATTATCATCTTTTTTTCTTGGCGGATATCCTAAAATAAATCTTTTTTTTGCGAGATTCCTAATTGTAAATCTGAATTCATTTTCACGATTTAAATTCAGTTGAGATTTATTGTTAAATAAAATTTGAAGAGACTTATAAACAATATCATTTCTATTTGGCGTTTTGAGAATTTTTTCAATTTGTTCTTTAAGCTTTTTTTGTTGTTTCTCTACAGATTCCTTAGATTTTTTTATTATTTTTAATGAAAGTGATTCAGATAATATTGCAGGGCAACTTAGGCTTATCTGTGGTTTTTTTGTAACCTCCGAAATTGATTCTAAAATAGCACTTTGTCTATTTTTTTTGTATTCCATCTCTACTTGACTTGATGTAATTATCAAGTCTTTGTGCTTTATTATTTCATCTAAATATTTTATTGAAACATTCGTTCTTCTGATTCTATAAAAGTCTAAAAAAATATTTGTATCAATAAAAATAATCGCATCAAGTTTTTCTTTAATTTTTTTTGCCATTTTTTTTGAAAATAATTGCCGATAACGAAAAAGTATTAGCGAAGGCGGGCGAAAAGTGAACTGAAAGTTCAGTTTTCAACCAACTGAGCCAATGCTTTTTCGGTGAAGTGAAGTTACAAAAAAAAACGAAACCGAAAAGCAGTGGCGGCGAAGAATATTCAAATTTTCAATTTGAGTATTCAAGCCCGCTTTTGCTAATACACTGTTAGCAGAAGTTTTAATATTCATCATTCTTCCATCTATCCAAATTTCCGATTTGCTTTTTTATAGTTT
>NZ_JBYVEB010000208.1:0-1964 GCF_058117085.1 Chryseobacterium sp. CG10_8
AATGTGTTAGTTTGTAGAGTAAATTCTACCAATCTTAAGTTCTCTTTTTGCATACTTTATATATTATAATTCTCTTTTTTCATTTTTTTAAATCTAAAAATTCTTTTCTAATCCATCCAGTTTCTACAGAATTTTCTTTTATAACGAAAGCCCATTTCAAACTGTCTTTTAAAATTTTAACCTTATCATTTTTGAATAGGTTAGATACTGATTTTGAATTATCTCTTGGATGATTTTTTAATGATATAGATTTGCAATTAATCTTAAAATTTATGTTTTCTGTAGAATAATTATTTATAGTATATGAATTGAAAATTTGGTTTACAGTAGGTGTTTCATTAGTGTTTTGAGTAAGTTTTGCAATTACTATTGGTAGTAGTATATATCCAATCAACCATATTACAAATTGAGAGGAGTATTTTATTGATGGATTTTTATCAATATAGGTTTTAATAGCTTGAAATAAATGATTAAAAAATTCAAGAGGGTTATTCTCTATAAGCTGAATATTATCATTTATTACATCTATATTGTTTTCAATTATTTCTGAAACAAATAATTCATCATCATCAATAAAAATCTGACTTCCATTTATCAGTGATAGTTTAGCAATATTCCCCCAATAACCAACAGAATTAATTTTATCAAAAATAGCATTGTTAATATTCATTGCCATGCTATTGTTTAGTTGGCTCATGACTGTTTTATTAAAATCATAATTCCAGCTTACACGTTTTGATAATTCTAGCAAATCATTATGGATAAAGTTATTATGATAACTCATTCCTTTCATCAATTCATTAAAGGCTATACCAGTATTTATCTTTGGTAGCCATTCATTAAATTTTAAAGGATTAATACTCTTGTTGATTTTATCAGTAGTACTATTTAGGCTTTTTAAAAATTCTAATGTATTCATATTTTGCAAATTTACACCATCATTGCTTCATAATGACTATCTGCAATTTCTTTAAAGATTAATTCAAAAGAATCATATAAAATTTGTGGATTTATATTCACTACTCTTTGAAAGTACATATCATCTAATGGTGATACTTTGTGGCTTCCATCATTCATGTCTGAAATTAAAGCACTGCAAATTATATATTTGGGGTCTTCAACAGATAAATTGGTTAAAACCTCCCAATTATCCTTTCCTATTCTTGTAAAGCTGATATAACTTTCAAGTATTCTTCTCATTATGTTACATATTGTAATGTTCTGTATGCTATCTGTGTTTTCTTTTAAATCTTTTAAAGTACTCCATAAAAGCGAGTAATCATTTAATACAATGTTTTTATCTCCTTTATGCTCAATTTTTGTAACATTGTTTAATTTATAAATAAAATAGAAAGATTTGTCATAACAAATAGGTCTATAATACAAAGATACCTCTTTATGAAAGTAAATGTTGTGAGACAAGATGAAAACTTGTTGAATATTTGGATTTTTCAATTCTAAATGCTGAGGATTGTTTTTCTCTGACTTTCCTTTTTTCTCTATTAACTGGTGGATTAGAGTAGTAACAATAAAAAGCACTTGACTATCCAAACTAGAAACAGGGTCATCAATTACTATGATTTTCTTTTTTGTAGTTTCATTTTTATTATCTGTTCCTAAGCATAATTGAAAAAAATATAAAAATGAGATGAAGTTCTTCTCTCCCTCACTTAGAGTTTTAAAGACATTACTTGAGTTATTATTATCCCTTTTTAGATAATATTGTGAAATTTTATTTTCTACTAATTTCTCTTCTATGGAAAACCCTTGAAATCCACTATTCTTTAAGATAATATTAATTTTATCAACTGCTTCTTTTGTAGTTACAGTTTGATTTTTATATTCTTCAATTTTAATTTTTGAATTTGAAATAAACTCATTAATATTATCCTCTATCTTTAAAGTGAAAAAATAATCTTCTGCATAACAATCCAAAATTAATTGATAGTCGTTTATCTCTGTTT
>NZ_JBYVEB010000209.1:0-1947 GCF_058117085.1 Chryseobacterium sp. CG10_8
TGAGCCAATGCTTTTTCGGTGAAGTGAAATTACAAAAAAATAACGAAACCGAAAAGCAGTGGCAACGAAGAATATTCAAATTTTCAATTTGAGTATTCAAGCCCGCTTTTGCGAATACACTGTTGTAGGCAGTGCTTTATTATTTTATTTTTTTGATGTTAAATACTTTCTGTTTTATCCACTGAACTGAGATGTCAAAAGGTTCTGTATCTTTGTCAGAAGAAGTATTATGTCCCAAATTTGTAAACAAAGTGTACTCAAAAGGTTTACCTTGAACTTTAAATGTATTTAACTGTTCTATACACAACTTTACCGGAATTTGTATATCTTTTTCTCCAAAAAGCCAAAGTCCTGGAATTGAAAGAGTACTCAGAGAAACTTTTGGGTCAGTTGCTTTAAATTGGTATTTGTCGGGGTCATTCATAGTATGTTCATGAGCGTCTAATTCTGTGTGGTTTTCCCAAAAATTATTGTTTCCGTTAGTATAAAACTGAAATCGAAGTTGTTCTAAAGTTGTAATTGTAGGGCAACTAAAAAGAACCATAAATTCTATTTTAGGGTTTTTGCTTGCAACAATAGGAATAATCCATCCTGCTTGACTAAATCCAACTAATCCAATTGATATTTTTTTATCTTTGAAATAAGTTTGAAATGTATTTACTGCTACATTTACATCTTGCGCTAATAAGTTAAGATTTGTTGTGTCAATATTATTCGTACCAACAGTTGGTCCCACATATACACCACCAGATTCTCCAACTCCTCGTTTATCATATGTTAAAACGGCAATGCCTTTTCTGGCGAGGCGTTTAGCAAATTCCATTTCTCTTTTTACTGGATCAGAACCGTGAACAATAACAACTGCAGCAAACATTTTTTTTGGTATTAGGATTGAGCCTGCAAGAGTTACTCCTTCATTTTTGAACGTCACATTTTCTGTTCTTATAGAGTCTAATGATTGAGCTTTTGTTTTATTTAGTGTCATTAGAAAAAGCATCGACATAAATATAATTCTGGTAAATAAAGCTTCCTTAGTATTTTGTTCTGTCAAGCTACAGCTAATTTTATTCAAAAATTTCATCATTATTTTTTAAGCATTTTTTTTGTGCATTGCCTACAACGAAAAAGTATTAGTGAAGGCGGGCGAAAAGTGAACTGAAAGTTCAATTTTCAACCAACTGAAGCCAATGCTTTTTCTATGGAACTAAACTACAAAAAAATCGTGGAATAGAAAAGCAGTGGCGACGAAGAATATTCAAATTTCCAATTTGAGTATTCAAGCCCGCTTTTGCTAATACACTGTTGTCTGCAGTTATAATTTTTGCGTTCGGAATTTATAAACTTCTTCGATATTAGCTTTGCTTTTTTCAACTTTATTTATATTCCGTCCCTCTTTTGTCCACAAGAAAGGGTAAAAAATAAATGCTTCATTTGTATTCAAGTTTTTAAAATCTTTTTCCCAATTATTCCATCTTAAGTCTTTATAAAAGCTGTCAATATTTCCATTAAAGGAAAAATCAATAAATTCTGTATAACTTAAATCTAATGGTTCTGCTTCCAAATTATCTGGTGCCAAATAATAAATTTTCCCTAAATCATTTCCTAAATCTCCACCATTTAGTAAGAAAAATCCTCCAACTGCGTCATCTGCGATTATTAAATAACCTGGTTTATCTCCATAATTTTGAAAAGTTTTTCCTTTATTCCATTCAGGGATACTTCTGTTTAGTTTTTCACTTCCTGAACCGTAAATTCTTAGCCAACCGTCATTTACTAATATTCCTCCAGTATGAAAGATTATTGCTCCCATCGGTGAACGAGTTGTGATTTGCATATTGAATAAAGCTTCTTTAGATTTTATTGAGTCGTTCTCTAAAATTTGAATTTTATTTTTTGCGGTTTTACTCCAATCTTGAATTAAAGTTATCGCATCTTCATTTTTATTTA
>NZ_JBYVEB010000210.1:0-1925 GCF_058117085.1 Chryseobacterium sp. CG10_8
AGAACTAAGTTACGACAAAAAAAGTAATAGTGCGGAAGTCAATCAGATAAGAAACCTTAGTTCTCGGCGATCTCTTTTATTGTTTCCAAAGCTTTCGGAAAAGTGTTGGCGAAATATCCAACATATTCCTCGGGCGAATTCATCGTCATGGTAAGTAAAACTTTACCGTCTTTTTCTACTAAATCAAATCTTTCGATAGCGTCTTCACCGTAGGTCTCCACTTGCTTGACACCATCTTTAAACTCGCCTTTATGAAGAAAATACATTTTCTCATAAGGGACTAATTTTTCAATGACAGCAAACATTCCGCTTCCTTCTGGACCAAGGAAAAAGATATCACCGCCTTCCTTCAAATCGGATTTATAATGCGATCCTTCATGAAAAATACTGCACCAGTTTCTATAATTTTCGTCTTTCCAAAGTGCTTCCCAAACTTTTTCTTTTGAAGCGTTGATATCGATGGTAAATTCTAATTTTTTCATTTTTTATTTTTTCTTTTTTTTGAAGTGATTACGATGGCACCAAAGCGAGCTTCCTTACCATATAAAGCAACTGCTTTTTGTTCGTCAAGAATCATTATGGACTCAATGTTTTCTTGATTAAGTTTTTTCATTTTTTCCTCTGAAATTCGAACTTTATCCAAAAAAATTAGAGGCTTTGTAGATTCTATCATCGCTTTGGAAGGCATTCCTGCAATAATTACTACATTATCGAGAGTATCATTAACCTTTTTAAAGCCATCAAATCCCTTTTCTAAATCGACCTGTTTTATTTCCTCTTCTGTTTTTAACTCTTGTCCATTTGCAAGATTGACCGCACTTGTTCCAACCATAAGTCCTAATGCCATTTTTCCTAAGACTGACAATGCAATATTTCGGTTCACTTGTTTATCAGTAAATCTTCCGCAAATATTTGAACTCTCATTTAATTCATTATAAACTTCTTCATCTGAACAATCTGTAAAATCAATAACCGTTTTGGAACAAACGGCACAAAATCTTCCTTTTTCGTCGAGAGTCATCAAGTCCCAATTCTCGTGACAGGGCTTTGGAATGGTGATTTTCATAAAAACGTGTTTTTATTATTGATGAGAATTTTCAGGGAAAGGTTGGATTATGATTTTCCTTGAATAAGTAAAGGTAAAAAATTAAATCCTTTTATACACCTCGTCAAAAGGAATTCGCATGCGTTCGCCCCAAATTCCTTTTTCCATTCGGATTCCACAGGAAATAATCATGTTGATTTCTGCACCATAAGGAAGATTTAAAATATTTTTTACCCTTCGGCTATCAAAACCTTCCATCGGACAAGTATCGTAACCTTCGTCCGCCATTGCCAACATAAAGGTTTGAGCAGCTAACGCACAAGATTTGTGAACTACGACTCTTGCATCACTTTCTGAAACTTGGTAAACAATCGGTCGGAAAAGTCCAACAATATTCACCACAATTTTTCTAATTAAACCTAAAACTCCAAAAAACTTAGAGTAGAAAAAAGGAATAACCTTTCCATAATACATTTGCCATCTTTTGATGCGCTTTTCGTGTTTTTCTTGAGGACTATTTTTTAGAACATTCTGTGTTTCGAGCTCGATCATTCTTTTCGCTCTTTTGCGATGCAAATCTTGTCTCGTAACAAAAACAACCATTTGTTTCGCCGTAGTTGCGGCATCTTGGTCGAGACAAGCATGAGCGAGTTTTTTCAAAGTTTCAGGGTCGGTTATATGATAAAATTCCCACAATTGCATATTGGAAGAATTGGGAGACAAGGTAGCCAACTCAATACACTGCTGAACTTTGTTAGGGTCAATTGATTTTTCGGAGTCATAAAAACGGACGGAACGACGATACTGAAGCAGTTCTTTCAAATTCATATTATTATCTTTTGTACAATGACGAATAAGAATGGGAATTACTTTAAAATTA
>NZ_JBYVEB010000211.1:0-1911 GCF_058117085.1 Chryseobacterium sp. CG10_8
AAAATAAACAATTCTTTTTGACTTCATATTGGTAATATGTCAATTAATAAAAAAAATTAACGTTGATGGGTGATAAGTGAACTGAAACCCTACGAAGTGGTTCGATGAAGTCAATCTTCAATTTTCAACCAGCTGAAGCTACTGTTTTTTGGGTTAAGTTAAATTACATAAAAATAACGAAACCGAAAAGCAGTGGCGACAAAGAATATTAAAATTTTAATTTGAGTATTCTGGTTGCTGAGCTTACCGAAGTAAAGCTCACTTTCGCTAATTAACTGTTAACTGTAGGTTTTATAGTTTATCCCACCAATTACCTGTTTCGACACTTGTATGATTCTCGCCATCCAACATAAAATTAAAATTTAAAGTGAAGGTTCCGTCATTCGAACGCGTCATTTCCCAGCTTTTTTTTACCTCATCAATTTGTTTTCCATTTTCTGCTCCAGTCCAGATACCAACGAGTTGAGTTTCAATTTTTTTTCCATTGGGTAACTTTTTCATTTGAGATGAGTAAGAATGAAAAAATACTAGTGCAAAGGCACTAATAACAAGTTTGAGGAATTTCATTATTGTTCTTTTTAATTATAATTAGTTACAAATGATTGATTTCAAATTAATGACAATTTACAAAAAAGAGTTCAATTGAAAACTTGATATTTGTTGGATTTTACAAGGTTAAAAAGTTAAAATATTTCAATGTATTTTTTAACTTATTAGTAAAAAAATAATCCTACTTCAAATGAATAATCTATTTTTAACGAAAAGAATTCCTTGTTAATTGGTAGATATTTTATATTTTTAATATTAATTATTAACTAACATTTACAGCTATGAAAAAGTTATTTTCAATTTTATTTTTAGTGGGCGCGTTCGCCTTAGGTTTTTCACAAAGAGAGTATTATGATGACTATAGAAGAAGTATTGTTAGTATCAATTGGGATGCTGTGGCGGTTGAGTTATCACTTTCTCATCAGCAAAAAATAGAACTTATTGCGCTCAACAAAAAGTATCCTGATTATGATTCTTGGAATAGAAAATATAAAGGAAATCCAGGAAGATGGACAGATGATAGATTTGCTTCAATTTCCATCATTCTTGGTAATGACAAGTATACTAAGTTCAAGAAAAAGTATTATAAAGGGCAAAATCCTGTCGCGGTTTATAATAGGAACAAAAACAATAATAAGCCTTACCACAATAATGGCAACTCTAACCATAATGGGGGTAAACATAAAGCAAAAAAAGGTAAATAATAGACTAACCGATGAAATTTTTCATCGGTTTTTTTTGTCAACTTTTTATTATTGACTTGATTAAGTCTAGTCAAGCTTTTTGAGGCGTGACAGGGTCTCAGGACTCATGCGTAGATAGTTGGCAATATGCCGAAGTGGAATTTTCTGAAAGAGTTGTGGACTTCTTTCCAAAACACGTCGATAGCGTTCTTTTGGGGAACTTGTCAGAATGTCGATTTCCCTTTCTAGTTGCTGATGTACAAGATTTTCTAAAATATTTGTCCAAGAAACAGAATCATTATTGTTATCTAGATAATTGGAAATTTGAGCTTTATTGATGACTTTGAGTTTTGTTTTCTTGATCGCTTGAATATAGAAACTCGTAGGTTTATCTGTTAGAAAAGAATCTAAAAAAGCAATCCAATTTCCTTGATAGCCCAATCTTACAATTTGTTCTTCGTCATTATCAAGAACAAAAACCTTCAAACTACCAGTTTCTATAAAATAAATATTAGAGTTAATTTGTCCCTTTATCCCTAGAAATTGGTTTCTCTCTAGAGTAATTGATTCGTTATAAAGCTCTAAAATATTGTTCATAATTCTACATCTTTAATGATTTATTTTATTGAATTAGGCATTTAAGCAATAATTTGTTTGTAAGAGATTAGTTTTGATATAA
>NZ_JBYVEB010000212.1:0-1896 GCF_058117085.1 Chryseobacterium sp. CG10_8
TAGTACCGCAGATGGGGTTTTGGTCTTGGAGAGTACGACCAAAGCCATGGTGTTACCTATTGTATCAGATACCAACAATGTTCCAAGTCCATCCCCTGGAATGATGGTGTACATCAACAAAGCGGGAGCAAAACGCTTAGCCGTATTCAACGGAAGCAAATGGAGCTACTGGATGCCATAGAAACAAAAGCCTGAATAAAAAAACTCAATAAAAACCTTCCAATAAATCTTGGAAGGTTTTTCGTAAATCTAAATGTAGTGCATATCATAAAAATGTTTGATAATAGGTGATTTTATTGCACTTTTTTTGATTTACAGTTTGTTACGATGGGTTGTTGTATTTGGTGCATATTATTTTTTTTTGTTGTATAAAAAAAATAATTAACTTTGCATATCACAAATATCGTGAAAAAAAAATTAATTCTTATTAAAGAAAATAGAAGTACGTTGGCTTTTATTCAAAAAAAATTGATATTTTTTGTTTTTTTCTTGATTTCATTAATTGTTTCTTCCCAGCAAGGGGTGGTTACTATTAGTGGAAATGCTTCTGTTTATGGTGTTGATTATGTTTATGAAAGTAATCAAAGCGAAAATGAACAAGACGTAACACAGAATACACAAATTATCACCTTAGTAGGTGATGTACAAATGATTTTCAAAGAATCTCTAGATTCTAATTCTTCAAAGCAACAAACCAAAAACAATAAAACGCCTCAAGTTGCTAAAGTAGATTTCAAAAAGCAGAAAGAGCAGGATAGATTAGCAAAAGAAAAAGAACTACTGGAAAAAATACCACCTCAGAAGCCGAAATTTGTACTGCAACCTTCTAAAAATAAAGAAAATTTTAGCTCTAATGGAAAATTCAATTCAACAGAGTTTATAATTCCTTCAAATACACATCAGCGTGATTGTCTTTTACAAGCTATTCAATTAGAGATTAAAAAATTAGAAGAGGTTTATAAGAATACTAATTTCTATTATTTATCGAATATAGACTTACTCAAATTCTCAAACGTTTTTTCTGTAAGACCGCCTCCTTCAAAAGAAATAAATTATTTTTAGTAGTTTTTTTACTAAATAGTTTTAGAAAAGTTTTTCTTTTTATATCAGAAACTTCTCACCAGGAATTTTATTAATTGTTTTGATGTTTTTTTTTCAAAAAAATGAATCAAAAACAAGAAAATGAATTCAATTACCAGCACCAATATTTAGAAAAATATACTTAGGGGTGTATCAAATAATTCAACAACTTTTTTATTAATGAATAAATTTACAACAAATTTTATATCCGAAAAATTATATAAAAAATGGCTAGCCATTTTTTTATTAATCTTTTCTTTCAAAATCTATGCACAGCAAGCTGTTTTTAATTATAATGGTGCCACAATTAGTGTTGCTTCTTCCTCGACAATTAATGAGGGAATAAAAATAGTTTTAAATGACTTAGATGTCGTTAATAATTTTTATACCTCTGGAGAAAATACAATTTATCTTTATGCAGGGGTTGAAACTTCATCAGCCACTTGGCAATATGTTCATGGAAACATTAGCACTATAGGAACTCTAGGGGCATTAAGTTTTTTAAACAATGGCGTTAGCAATACCACTTCACCTAACCAATATCAGCTTGTTATTGATCCGAAAACATTTTTTAATACAATTCCAGTTGGCACTACTGTAAAAGGAATTAATTTACTGTTTAGAAACCAATTTGGAACTGGTGGAAATAATCAAACGGTCAATTTGTATATTGATTTACAGGATGCGGTTTATACTGGGGTAACCACCGTTGGTTACGGCTCCTATGAAGATGCAGATTCAGATGGAGTTTTAAATGATCTAGATTTAGATCCAGACAATGATGGTATTGTAAGTTGTACTACCGAATCTTATACG
>NZ_JBYVEB010000213.1:0-1893 GCF_058117085.1 Chryseobacterium sp. CG10_8
AAAAGCAGTGGCGACGAAGAATATTCAAATTTTCAATTCAAGAATTCAAGCCCGCTTTTGCTAATACACTGTTAGCAGAAGTGTTATTTCCCACTCTCAATGAAAGTTATTGCTCTTTCTAAAATTTCGTCTTTTTGTAGTTCCACATCACGTGCGGTTTTTGAAACTAAAATGTCGATTTTAACTCCAACTCTTTGTGAAATACTTTTATCAGGGTAAAATATTCCAATACCTGTAAATGCTGTATCGTGGTTATCAACTGTCCTAAACTTTGTGACATTTCCGTCTGCTCCCGAAGTTTGCCTTCCGATTGTTGTGACATTGTCGCCCACTTGCAAAGTCATTGCAGTAAATTCTGCATGGCTTTGTGTTTTCTCGTCAACAAGTAAAATAACTTTTCCTTTATATTGCAATTGTCCTTCTTTTCCGCTTTTAGCGTCCGCATCTACCCAAATAAACTTTCCTGGATACTTTAGATTGGGTACCATCACTTTGAAAAACTCTTTTTCTTTTGAGCAAATATATTCAGAGAGTAAATAATTTGTTCCTTTGGGGTAATTTCTAATATCAAAAATAATTGCTTTAGTATTCATCAAAGAATCCATCATTATTGGTATGTCTTGCTTATCAAGAATTCCCAAGTTGACATATCCAATATTTTGAGATAATATTTCATACTTTACAGTATTTTTTTTTGCTTCTTGTTTAAAATTTTTGAAAAGAAATCGATGAACAGTTTTTTCGGCTACTTTATTGTTCCTCGTAAAACTTATTTTTACTGAATCGGTGCTTCCATTAAAAATTGCATGCCTCGCATTTTTTCTCTTTTGAGAAATATTTGAACCATTTATGAATTTCTTTTTATCGTTGAAAATTTCGCCAATAGTTTTGCCATCCACTCTTGTGATAACATCACCAACTTTCAAATCATCTTTTTCAGCAAGTTCTTTATCAAAATATCCTGAAACAACAGCTCCATCGTTAATTAATTCAAATTTTATTGGCAACCATTTGAATCCAAAGTAATTGTTAGTTTCCCATGTTACGTAATAGGCATGACTATCATCAACTTTTGTAATCATTTCTAAATTTGCCAAATAGTAATCTGTAGCAGATTTTACGTTAAGAAATTTTTGCAATAAAACGTCTAAAGCAAAATCCCAATTTTCATCCATTTGATATTTATAAGGGAAAAAATATTCAACAAAATTCCAGTATCGGAATAATGAAATCAACCTAAAATTCTTATCCCGCCAATTTACTTTTGAATATGTGGGTTCATTTTGAAACACTGCATTTCCTATTTTTTCCGCCGGAACTACATAGAAATTATTTCCTTGATTTCTATTCTTTTCAATTTCTTTTAATTTTTTTATAAGTTTATTACTAAAAAGATTTTTATTTTCAGTCCATTTCAAATCAAAATTTTCAATGAAATAATCTTCTTTTCCTGCTGAACAGGATTTACATTTTGGTATTTCACCTAACTCCAAAATCCAATTTATATAAACAGCAGATAGTGTTTTTTTTATCTGTTGCTTTGTCAACTTTTGGAAGAATTTTGAATAATTCTTCATCCCAATTATATGCCCCTTTTGAAACATTTGGATGGTAATATTTTAGAAATCCCCAAATTTTACACAGACTTGTTAGTTTTTCTGTTTCTGATAATTTATTTTGTGAGAAGATTATTTGTGAATTTAGTAGTACTAAAAAAAAAGTAAATATCTTTAATTTCATAAATGCTATTTTTTTTGAATAGTTCTTTTAACATTTCTGCTAACGAAAAAGTATTGCCGAAGTGCGGGCTTTTACACCTGAAAAGTACAACTAAGACCAACCTTAGCAATTGCTTTTTTCGTGAAACTAAATTAAAGAAAATAGTTGAAACGG
>NZ_JBYVEB010000214.1:0-1882 GCF_058117085.1 Chryseobacterium sp. CG10_8
ACTTTCCAAATTTAAAGGTAAAGTTTTTATTTAATTATCCAAATAATTTTTTCTTTCAAAAATCTGGATGGAAAATTTTATCCTCTTCTAAAAAAAGAATCCACAAACTCCTCTCCATTGAAGAGTTGTAAGTCGCCAATCTTTTCACCAACACCAATATATTTTACCGGAATTTGAAATTGATCAGAAATTCCGATTACGACACCACCTTTTGCGGTTCCATCTAATTTGGTCACCGCCAAAGCAGTTACCTCAGTAGCAGCAGTAAATTGTTTAGCTTGCTCAAAAGCGTTTTGTCCTGTCGATCCATCTAATACCAAAAGAACTTCGTGAGGTGCATCAGGAATAACTTTTTGCATCACTCTTTTGATTTTGGAAAGTTCATTCATCAGATTGATTTTATTGTGTAATCTTCCGGCAGTATCAATGATGACAACATCGGCATTTTGTGCAACTGCACTTTGTACAGTATCATAAGCAACAGATGCGGGATCACTTCCCATATTTTGTTTCACAATTGGGACATCGGCTCTTTCGCTCCATCTTACCAATTGGTCTACAGCAGCAGCTCGGAAAGTATCCGCAGCGCCTAAAACCACTTTTTTGCCTTGTAGCTTAAACTGATTTGCCAATTTTCCAATTGTAGTTGTTTTTCCAACTCCATTGACTCCTACAACCATTATAACATATGGTTTTTTCGTCTCGTCAATATTTCCTGTTTGAGAATGTGGATTATCTAATAAAAGACCAGATATCTCCTCACGCAATATTTTATCAAGTTCTGATGTTCCCACATACTTATCACGAGAAACACGATCTTCAATTCTTTCAATAATTTTAATAGTTGTTGCTGCACCAACATCAGATGCAATGAGAACTTCTTCTAAATCATCCAAAACCTCATCATCGACCTTACTTTTTCCTACTACGGCTTTTGCCATCTTATCAAAAAAACCTTGCCTTGATTTTTCAAGACCTTGGTCTAAGGTTTCTTTTTCTTCCTTGTTAAATATTTTCTTGAACCAGCTCATTCACTAAAGAATAAATAAAAATTAATAAATAATATGCAAATATAACTAAAAAAACTACCCAAAATTTTGGATAGTTTTTCTATATCTTAAATGCATGAACACTATTTTTTCAAATAAGCGTCAACGTCATCAGCATTCATTACTTTTTCTTCGAAAATGTAAGCACCCGATTTTGGAGATTTTACCATTTTCACAACTTTGGTCATTTTCTTAGATGAACCATCTTTAAGCGTTGCTACAACCTTTTTTGCCATTTCGTTCTATATTTTAAGGTTACTTAATTTCTTTGTGAACTGTGTACTTTTTAAGAATTGGGTTATATTTCTTAAGCTCCAATCTTTCAGTAGTATTTTTTTTGTTCTTTGTAGTGATATAACGGCTTGTTCCTGCCATTCCGCTTTCTTTGTGCTCTGTGCACTCCATAATCACTTGAACTCTATTTCCCTTTTTTGCCATGATTTCTTAATTATTTAATGAATCCATTACGAGTAGCACGTTCAATTGCTTCCTCAATTCCTAATTTATTGATGATTCTCAATCCATGTGCAGAGACTTTAAGCGTTACATGCTTGTCCTGTTCTGGAAGGTAAAATTTCTTTTCCAATAGGTTGATTTCAAAACGTCTTTTGGTTTTGTTGTTTGCGTGAGAAACGTTATTTCCAACCATTGCACGCTTTCCTGTTATTTGGCAAATTCTTGACATATCTCGATGTTCTTTAACTTCATTATTTTGAGTGTGCAAAAATAGAAAGAAGTTTTGGAATAGACAAGTTTTGTGTAGAAATATTTTTCAACTTTTTTGTTAATTCTGCTAATATTCGAGGATAAGCGACAAATTGGTTTTTAAATAT
>NZ_JBYVEB010000215.1:0-1875 GCF_058117085.1 Chryseobacterium sp. CG10_8
GTTTATGCTTTGAGAGTACAAGACCTTGCAAATCTTGACTCTCTATTTGATGGACTGGATTTGGATACAACTGAGGGAAGAAAACTTGCAGAAGATAGAGTTTACACCAATGAAGCAGGAATGGTAACCAATATAGATTATACCGCAGCCCAAGCGGAAAAACTATTTATGAAAGTGATGAGTAGTAGCAAAATTGGCTCTAATTCTATTTTTTTGTATCAATATGAAGATAACCAATGGAAAAAACTAACTTCTACAGATGGTGGTGTTACCATACAAAAAACGGCTTGTCAATAACCTTAAATTATCAAAAAATGAAAAATATAATTATATTAACGCTTACAACTTTTGCTTTTTTATCTTGTAAAGCACAGAATATCATCGTTCCATTATTGGAATGCAATAAAATGTACAACCACACCAGTCCAAATTATTATCTGAAAGATACTACCAATGAAATGGATAAATTTGTCGGAACTTGGAAGTGGACAAACGGAACTCGGGAGTTTCAACTTACCCTAATAAAGCAGAAACACCATTTTAGCCAAACAGGAAATGATAATTATTACGAGGATAGATTAGCTGGCTATTACAAATATTGGGAAAATGAAATATTAATTGCGGACACTTCAACTGATGATTTGTCAATGGACTATAGACCTAGAGTGCAATTCACGCTAAATTGTCACAATCAAATCACATCAATTGGCTTTGAAGATTACAAAAAATACAAAGATTTTAAAGTACTATTGGAGAGTTTATCCCCAACACAAATTAAAATGAGGATGTTTAATGTAGAGCATGTTGTAACGGTTAATAAACAAACTGGTGTTCAAAATCCACCAAATATGCCATTAAATGGAAGTACTTTTCCCATGGAAATGATTCTGATAAAACAATAAAATACCACTTCTGCCAACATAGTATTGCCAAAAAAGCGGGGTTGAAGGAATTCTTTGAGAGTTTAGTGAAAATAGTCGCAAAAATTTTCCCTTTTCCAAAGAAAAATTGTAAGTTTGAAAAAGGGGAAAATTTTTGCTTCGGGAAGTGTTTCTTTTGAAATCTCAGTTATAAAAAGCCCGCTTCTTCGGCAATACTTTTTCGTTAGCCGTAATTTTACCAAAATGCCATATCAAGAAGTAAATCTGATAAATATACCCGACCAAAATTCATTTGAATATTTCAAAAAAAGAATAATTAATGACTTTCGGGCAGAAATAATTAATGAAATTAGTAATGTTTATTTTACATATTGTGACTTTAAAATCAAGGAAGATTATTTAACTCTACATTCCGAAACATTAACAGGGATTTCAATATTTCCAACTAACCTAGAAAAGGCGACTAAAAGTGAAAATTATTCTACTGAATACTATTCATTAAAATTAATTTGTTCTGAAAATCCTTATGCAAATTTTGTAACTCTGCAAGACGGTGCAAAAATGGAAATCAGCTATTTGCTTGAAAATATATTAGACGCTCGTTCAGATAAAGGAGAATATAAATTCATTCAAAACACTAAAACTGAAAATAAATATCTTGAACACTGTGATATTTGTAACGGAAAAATTGAATATGCAGAAAAAAAATGGATAAGTGAGAGAAATATACTTTGTGAATATTGTTATAAAGAATATGTTGATAATGATAATTATTTTGAAAAACTAAAAAATATGAAACGAGAGGAAATCCTTGACTTTTAAAAAAACTACGGCTAACAGTGTATTAGCAAAAGCGGGCTTGAATACTCAAATTGAAAATTTGAATATTCGTCGCCGCCACTGCTTTTCAATTCCGTAATTTATTTGTAAGTTTACTTCATTGAAAAAGCATTGGCTCAGTTTGGTTGAAAATTGAACTTTCAGTTCACTTTTT
>NZ_JBYVEB010000216.1:0-1814 GCF_058117085.1 Chryseobacterium sp. CG10_8
AAAATAAAAAATAACTACGGCTAACAGTGTATTAGCAAAAGCGGGCTTTACTTCGACAAGCTCAGCAACCAGAATACTCAAATTGAAAATTTGAATATTCTTCGCCGCCACTGCTTTTCAATTCCGTAATAATTTTGTAAGTTTACTTAATTGAAAAAGCATTGGCTTCAGTTGGTCTAAAACTGAACTTTGACTACATCGAACCACTTCGTTAGGTTTCAGTTCACTTTTCGCCCGCCTTCGCTAATACTTTTTCGTTATACGACATTTTACAAAAATTACGTTATGAGATTAATCGTTGATTTACTCGGAAATAGACATAAAGATTTGTTCATTAAAATTGATTTATTTCCAGTCAATGATTTAATAATTTCTGATAGTTATTATTGGGTTGATTTTCTGAAAATAGACGATAAATTATTTGAAAATATTTCAGATGAAGAGTCTACGAAAATAATTTCTACTGAAATATTAAAATTTTGGGAAAAGACATTTAAATCCATTGAAAAAAATCAAACAAAATATCTACCTATTGATTTATCAGATGAATATGTTTTGCTTTTTAAAGTTACAAAATCAAAGTTAGGTTTCAAAATGCAAAAGATAATAAGTTCTGATTTTACTGGCTGGAGTTTTAACAAAGAAAGCATTGAAACAAATCTTAAAATAAACTTTGAACTTGATAATGAAGAATTTTTAATATCAGAAAAAATAATTTTTGATGGTTTGGAATGGAGTTTTAAACAATTAAAAAACGTCGTATAACAGTGTATTAGCAAAAGCGGGCTTTGCTTCGGCAAGCTCAGCAACCAGAATACTCAAATTGAAAATTTGAATATTCTTCGCCGCCACTGCTTTTCGGTTTCGTTATTTTTTTGTAATTTAGTTTCACGAAAAAAGCAATTGCTTAGTTTGGTTTTTGTTTGAAATTTCAGTTCTAAAAGCCCGTCCTTCGCTTATACTTTTTCGTTGTCTGCTATGTTAAAAAAAACGCATCAAATGAAAAAGCGAAAAAAAATATTTTATGTTGCAGGAATAATAAGCCTAATTTTTCTTGCGCCACTATTTTGGTTTTTGGCTCAACCAATATTAAATGATATGAGTTTGAGAGTTATGGATATTGGAGTTCCATATAAAGCCAAAAATGGAGAAAAAGTTCCTGAATACTCTCAAATCCCAATTGAAGGATGGAATTACACTCATATAAATATTCCTAAAAATTTTAATGAAACAACTGAAATAGAGTTTGCAAAATTGATTATCAAACTTCAGAATGATAAAGTTGAAAAAAGTGGATTAAAATTTAAGTTCTCAAATGAAAATTCTTATGGAGATTTAGTGAAAATGCTAAATATAATGTTGAAAACTAAGCAAGATTTTTATGGAATAGATACTGAGAAAACGAACAGTTTTTATGTATTGTATTTCAAACCTGAAAAAAAATATTTTGGAGAGGATGTAGTTTATGGAGATTATGCAAATATGAATGATTACAACTACAGCAAATCTTCTTTTTTTGAAAAAATTATTAAATACTCTCCGAAAGGAACATATTATATAATATTTGGATTTTTAATTTTAGTTTATTCCTCAATTCTCAAACCCAAACTAACATTTAACTTCTAAAAAACACAGCAGACAACAGTGTATTAGCAAAAGCGGGCTTTACTTCGGCAAGCTCAGCAACCAGAATACTCAAATTAAAATCTAACGAAGTGGTTCGACGTAGTCAAAATTTGAATATTCTTTGCTGCTAATACTTTTTTGTTTCCTGCAACTGCTATTGTTCCTAAGTTTTAATTTTTATATTGAAA
>NZ_JBYVEB010000217.1:0-1779 GCF_058117085.1 Chryseobacterium sp. CG10_8
TAATTTAAATAAGGTTCATCAAATAGCTGTCCTCATTTGGTTGCAAAGTTAGGCTTTAATTCTTTTTTGAACGCATGGCTTTTACTTTTTTGATGGAATCATTTTCTAAAAAATGCTGGTAATCCTCGCTTTCTGCGGCGAAAAGAGCAACTTTTCCTTCGAAATTATGATGAATCCCGAATCCATATCTTTTAGTAAGCGGCGAGGATCGGAAACAAGGTTGTCCTTTGGAGAAAAATTTTTCCCGAGCTTCTGATTTTTCGTTTTCAGTGATATCGTTTTTCTGAGCAAAACATTCGAACAGAATATCATCCGAAGTATATTGATATGGATTTTTGGAAATGATCTCATACTTAATTTCTGCCATGGTTTTTGGGGATTTCAGCGGCGGCGCAGCCGCCGCTGAAATCGGGCAATCTTCCGCCACCTCAATAAAAGTATCGATATAATTAGTGGTATGTATTTTCATTTTTTGAGTACTTTTGATAAAAATAAATATAATGAATTTTTCTGAGATTATCATTGGAGTGATGCGTTGGGGAATTTGGGGAGCCAATCATACAGAAGCGGGAGTGCAAAGCCTTATTGAGGCGGCATTGGATGAAAATTTGTACACATTTGATCATGCTGATATTTATGGTGGTTACACCACTGAAGAGCATTTTGGAAGGGCTTTTTCCGACATGAATATTCCTCGAGAAAGCATTCAACTCATTTCAAAGTGTGGCATTTGTAATCCCAGCGAAAAGAAGAAATTTGATTTAAAATATTATAACTATTCGAAGGAGTATATTCTTCAACAAGTTGATGAAAGTTTGCATAATCTGAAAACCGATTATTTGGATTTATTACTGCTTCATCGACCTTCACCATTGATGAATCCTGAAGAAATTGCGGCTGCTTTTGGAATCTTAAGAAGCAATGGAAAAGTTAGAGATTTCGGACTGAGCAATTTCACGACGAGTCAATTTGAACTTCTTTATCAATTTTTTCCATTTTTGGTAACCAATCAAGTGGAGATTTCAATCAACGAAACCAAATCCTTTAACGACGGAACTTTGGACCAAATGATGATGAAATCTCTAAAACCAATGGCATACTCAGTTCTAGGCAACTACTTTAGCGAACCTAATTCGGAACAAAATGTGAGGATAAAACCTGTTTTGAATTCAATTTGTGAAAAATATCATGCGGAAGAAAATCAAATTCTTTTGGCGTTCCTTCGAAAGCATCCTTCAGGAATTTTGCCGATTATTGGAACTTCAAAACCAGAGAGCATTCGGTCTATGAAAAAAGCTCTGGAAATTGATTTGCATATTGAAGATTGGTTTAGGCTTTTGGAAGCCAGTCGAGGGAAAAAGGTGGAGTAGGAATCGGTGATTTTTATAAAGCAGAAGCATTTTAATTTTAAAAATAAAATGGTGCAAAAGCCTATGTTATCTCAGATTACTCCACTAAGCAAAATCTGAATTTAAGATTCTCTTTTAATGATAAGCTTTTGATAGAATTCTTTTAATTCCATTTTTCTTTGTTGCGGTAAATTGTGCCATCTGATTTCTTGTATTGCGCCTTCCAAAGCATAAAGCATGTTGATACACGCACCACTGTCCGCGATAGTAGAAATCTTTATAATGGCATTTTCGCTTCCTAATTTCTTTAGATCCAATTGGTTAAACACATCGATTTGATTCAGTTTTTGTGATAGAATTTTTCCAATATTAGGCAAATCAGTGAGTTGTTTCATTTTGTCTAAAGAATTTTTTTTAATCATTTAAAGTT
>NZ_JBYVEB010000218.1:0-1775 GCF_058117085.1 Chryseobacterium sp. CG10_8
AAATATACTATCGTTATAATACGATTTTAAGTCTTTAGTTGTGTCGGAATCAAAAAAGAATCCCAAATAGAATTGCAATAATTTCTTTTCCTTTTTAATTTCCTTGGAAATAGTTTTCTTTTCTATATGTTTTTTTTTGCAAGAAATGAATAAAAACAACATAAATATTAATACAGTCCTCATAGTTTACATTTTTTTTTATTATTTGGTTTTATCAAAATAATGAAATAGGGTCTAAATTTGGAAATTTCGTTTTTTTCACAAAATGTTACCTTAGGAAGAGATGTTTTTATTAAAGATACATTTTTTCAGGAATTTTAAAAATGGAGGAATTCTTCCCTCATCCAATCAAAAACTTTAACTTTGTTAAAATTCAAAATCATAATTAAATGCAAACCATAGAATTCAACCACGAATGGAAAATGCGGTTACTCAACCGTTTTATTACTTATGTGAAAATTTATTCAACTTCTGACCCAGAATCGGAAACCACGCCTTCGACTCCGCAACAATGGGATATGGCGAAATTACTTTTCGAAGAATTAAAAGCTTTAGGTCTGGAAGATGTTTCTATGGATGACAAAGGATATGTTTTCGGATATGTTCCTTCTAATTTAGAAAATGATGATGAACCTGTCGTTGGATTTATCGCACATTATGACTCATCACCAGATTTTAACGGAAACGGAGTAAATCCTATTATTTGGGACGATTATAATGGACAAGATTTAGTTTTAAATAGAGAAACTGGTTTTACGCTTTCTCCAAATAAATTTGAAAAACTAAAGGAATATGTTGGTCAAACATTAATCACCACCGATGGAACAACACTTTTAAGTGCAGACGACAAAGCCGGAGTTGCTGAGATTGTAACCGCAGCGGAATATCTTTTGGCTCACCCGGAAATTAAACACGGAAGAATTGCGATTGGTTTCAATCCGGATGAAGAAATCGGAAGAGGAGCTCATCATTTTGATGTTAAAAAATTCGGAGCAGAATATGCTTTCACTATGGATGGAAGTGAAGTTGGAGAATTAGAATATGAAAACTTCAATGCAGCAGGAGCTGTGGTTAAAATTTATGGTCTTTCAGTACATCCAGGTTATGCTTTTGGAAAGATGAAAAATGCAGGACTTTTAGCAGCAGAGTTTATCACAATGCTTCCCACCAACGAAACACCTGCAACAACTAAAGGTTTTGATGGATTTTTCCACTTGACGGATTTTTCAGGTGATGTTTCCGAAGCTAAATTACAATACATCATTCGTGACCATGATGCAGAAAAATTTGAAGCTAGAAAAAATTTAATTCAAGAAAAAGTTGCAGAATTTAATCAAAAACATGGAGAGGGAACTGCAGAAGTAGAGATTAAAGAACAATACCGCAACATGAAGCAACAATTTGAGGGCAAAATGCACATTATTGACATTGCCGCTCAAGCGATGAAAGACGCGAATATCGAACCTAAAATCAAAGCAATTCGTGGTGGAACCGATGGTGCTCAACTTTCTTACATGGGACTTCCTTGTCCAAACATTTTTGCGGGAGGAATGAATTTCCATGGTCCTTATGAATATGTCGCTTTAGAGTCAATGGAAAAAGCAGTAAAGGTGATTGTAAACATTGCGAAAGCAGTTAAAAAGAGATAGAATTTATTTTTTTTTAAATAGTAAAAAGAGACGGGCAAAAGCTCGTCTTTTTTGTTTAATAATGATGAGTGCAGCAGAAATTTAATTTTAAATTCATTTTCGGTATTTTTAATTGATTTAACTTTA
>NZ_JBYVEB010000219.1:0-1752 GCF_058117085.1 Chryseobacterium sp. CG10_8
TGAATTGGGTGGAACGCCTACACTTCCGAATTTGGGAGGCACTCCAAACGCCAGTACACCTTGTGCAAAATTAGAAGATTTATTAAACCCAAACACTGTAAATTTAAAGCCTTTAATAACTGGCGGAATGTATGATTATATCAATAACAGTAGTACGGGAGAGGCTGGAATAAATATTAAAAGAGACGTAAACGGAGTTATAGAAAATGAAATTGTTCCTCCAACTGGTACTAATGAACTTCCCGAAACTTCAGGAGGAGATTATTATTCAAATGTTCATACTCATCCGAATTCAACATATCCGATGTTTTCTTATAATGACATTTTAGTAACCTACAAGAAAGAACTAAAAGCAGCGCCACATAATAAAGGTTTAGCAAGTGGAATTTTAGTTTGTGAAGATGACAATGGTGTGAAACAGACTTATGCTATTGTATTTGAGGATACTGGCCTTACTCCTTTGAATGTTCTTAACATTCCTGAATTTGCTGGATGCACCATAGAAGAAAAAATAAAGGAACTAAATAAACGACTAAAAGATATGTACGACAAAGAATACAACAATGACACTCCTAACTACAAACCTAATTATGAACGTGCATTTCTTCAGTTTACTTTTGGAACAAATATTGGTTTGTACAAAGCAAATGCAGATTTAACGGGATGGAGTAAGCTTGCTATTGCAACCAACTCAAATACAGCAACAGTAATACCAACTAATTGTAATTAAATAAAATTTTAAAATAATGAAAAATATAATCATAATCTCTGCACTTCTATTAAATATTATTTGTATCACTGCGCAAAGTGTAATCTTCGACATAAAAGAACCTGGTTTTGGAAAACCATCTGGTTACTATAGAAAAGATATGAATAATTTACTCAATCAGTTTGAAGGAACTTATGTCTATACCAATGGAAATAAAATATTTTCAATTGTTTTGGTAAAAAAAATAATGCAACCTAACCTAAATTATTATGAAGATATGATAATTGGAGAATATACATATACAAATGGATCATTAACAATACAAGATACAACGCCAAATCTTAATGTAGTTTATTCAAATCAATTTTTAAAACACAGTATTGCAGGTAATAGCATTTTATATAAAACAATTGGAAGAATTTGGAATTGCCCACAATGTAGCCCTAACGAAAGAAGATTAAGAGCAATAATTACAGACGCGGCAACGGGAAGAACGGCAGATTTTTATATGAGAAGAACGGTTATAAACGGACAACAAGTTTTGCAGGTAAAAATAGATAATGTTATGCCTGACTTTGAAAACCCGAATGCTCCTGATTTTTCTTTACCAATGGGAGAATTTACCATGATAAAACAATAAAACCACTTCTGCCAACAGCTAAGGCTTCGTTGGGCTTGCAAAGCCAATCCATATCTAACCAATTGGAGTAAATTGTCCATTACCGAAAATATTGAAACTGCAACTGTAACACCTTCTAACTGCAATTAAAAACAAAACAATGAAAAAAATAATTATAACTTTTATATCAATATTTGCAAGCCTTGCTATAAATGCACAAAGTGTAATAATTGACATTAGCGAGTCTGGATTCGGACAACCTACTGGTTATTATCGAAAAGATATTAACAACTTACTCAATCAGTTTGAGGGAACTTATGTTTACACCAATGGGAACAAGGTTTTTACGATAACTTTAATAAAAAAAATATTGAATTAGGCATTTAAGCAATAATTTGTTTGTAAGAGATTGGTTTTGATATAA
>NZ_JBYVEB010000220.1:0-1707 GCF_058117085.1 Chryseobacterium sp. CG10_8
GTTATACGACAGCATATAAGAACACCGCATAAATAGACGACTATGACAAAAATTAAAACTCTGATTTTATTAATTATTGGAATTTCAACTTTTAGTTACGCTCAAAATTGTAATTGTGAAAGCAATTTTCAATGGGTTAAAAAAACTTTTGAAGAAAATGACGCAGGATTTCAATATGTAGTTGACAAAAAAGGTCTTGAAGCATATAATACACACAATGCAACTTTCCTAAACAAAATTAAAAATGTAAAAACAGACATTGAATGCACTCAAACTATTTATCAATGGCTAAAATTCTTTCGTTCAGGACATATTGCAATTTCACGAAATGAAAATCTGAGTAATTCTCAAACGCAAAATGTCCAACAACCTGCAAGTCCAACAAATTGGGAAACTGTAAAAATTGATAGTAAAAAGTTTGAAAAATATCTAAATTCAAAAAAGCAAGCAGATATTGAAGGAATTTGGGAAACAAGTCCTTATGTGATTGGAGTAAAAAAATTTGACAATGAGTATAAAGGTTTCATAATTAGTGCAAAAGGATTAGAGAATTGGAAACCGAACGATTTAAAATTCAAATTTAGTTCTGACAAAAAAAGCGGAACTTATTATTTACGCAATAAAAATTCTCAAGAAATCAAAAATGTAGAACTTTTAGGAAATAATTATTTAAAAATTGGAGAATTCACACTGAAAAGAATTTCACCTAAATTTGAAAGTGACAAAGATGTAGATTTATATTTCAAATTAGCATCGGCACAAAAACCATTTTTAGAAGAAATAAACAATTCTACTCTACTTTTAAGAATTCCTTCATTTGATGGTTCTAACAAAAAATTTATTGATAGTGTTTTAGTTGCAAATAAGCAGAAAATTGAAAGTAAGGAAAATCTAATTATAGATTTAAGAAATAATGGAGGTGGAAGTGACGGAAGTTACTCTAACATAATTCCTTATCTCTACACAAATCCAATAAGAACCGTAAGAACTCAAATGTATTCAACAAAGTTGAATAACCAAAGAATGTTAGATTTATACGAGAATTATGAAAAATATGGAATTTCAAAGGAAGACAGAGAATATCTAAAAAAAGCCTACGACAAATTAAATAATAATTTAGGAAAATTTGTAACTATCCAAGGAAATGATGACGGAGAAATCATAAGCGAACAAAAATTAGCTAAAGTTCTACCTTTTCCAAAAAATGTTGGAATTATTATTAATGAAAACAACGTAAGCACGACAGAACAATTTTTATTAGCAGCAAAACAAAGTAAAAAAGTAAAACTTTTTGGAACTACAACAATGGGAGTTTTAGATATTTCAAATATGTATTTTATTGACTCACCTTGTAAAGAATTTAAGTTAGGTTATTCACTTTCCAAAAGTTTGAGAATTCCTGATATGGCAATTGACGAAAAAGGACTTCAACCAGATTATTATATTGACAAAAGTATTCCCGATTACAAATGGATTGATTTTGTAAGTGGAATATTAAATGCAAAATAATGCCGTCGTATAACATAGTATTTGCAAAAGGCGGGGTTGAAGGAATAATAGAACTACTCTATGCATTTAGTCGCGACTGCTTTTTCGTTCCACATATTTTTTGTAGTTTAGTTCCACGAAAAAAGCATTCGCTTCGGTTGGTTGAAATTGAACCTTTCGGTTAAATTTAGCCCGCCCTTCGCAAATACTTTTTCCGTT
>NZ_JBYVEB010000221.1:0-1647 GCF_058117085.1 Chryseobacterium sp. CG10_8
TTAAAGTCCCCAAAATGCCATTTGAGATTGCTCAATATTCTCGTAAATTGAAATATCAACATTGGTATTAAACATGACTATTTCACTAAAAGCAGTTGATGAAGGAAGCAAAGCTACTCCCGATGCATTTGAAGCAGCACAAATATAAAAACTTGCATTAACAAGCGAGCAACCATCACTCAATGTTGTTCCGTTAGAAACTTGATTCGCAGCATTTTGGCGAATTGTAATTGTTGGAGTTGCTCCAATGAAAGAATACTGTTTCCATAATCCTGCATTAGAAGTATTAATAAATGATCTATTACCAACAGTGATTGAATTATCAAATTTTCCTGGATCAAATACAGCTCGTCCTGTTCCCCAATTAAGTTGAGCTAACCAACGATCATAACCAAAACCATTGTCACTTGCAACTCCAAAAGAATATTGATTGACATTGGTTGCCCTTGCTACAGTAAAAACAGAACCGTTTTTGCCACCTGCTGTCACGTCTCCCAATCCGCCATTTTGAACTACCAAAAAATCATTAGTACCATCACCTGCAAGATAAGGAATAGTGGCATCTACATAAAATCTTGGTTGATAATCATTATTTCCTTGTACAGCGTTTCTAATTGTTAATGTTGTATTCAGACGATTACGTTGATCATACCAAGTGTCAACATAAAGATTAGAACCTCCTGCCCAAGCTGTAATGGAAGCAACATCTACTAAATCAGTGTCAGTTGCAAAAAAATCCATTGTTGAATTATCTGATGCACGTCTAAGTTTTACTATTGGATTTACATAATCATTATAAAGTCTTCTCATTGAATAGGCAAAACTAATCCCAGAATATTCATCCAAATAACCATCAACATACATTGTTGGATATTGATTATAATGCGCAATTTGTGCCTTACCTGTACCCGCAAGACTAATTATCATGATAAGAAGAAACAAAAACTTTTTCATTTTTTTATTTCTTTAAATCACCCGTTAAGGTAACTTGATTAGCGGTATAAACTACTGCACCCACTCCTGCATACTGACCTGCAGTTTTTGTACGTCCTAATCTATTTGCAATAGTTGCTCCTGCTCCAGTAAAAGTTACAGTTCCAGAGCCTTGCTGATAAACACTTACATTAAATCCAATGGGAAGTCCGCTAGGAAATTCCACTGTTGCGGCAGCAGTAGCATAAAGAACATAACCTGTATCAGCTGCGGTTATCTGGTATGTTCCTGAAATTAGTTTTACAGGGGCAATCCTAACATAGTCATGAATATTAACCGCTGTACCCGTCACTCCATTTACTGTTGTTGTTAATGTTCCCGCAGTTGTTGAGAAAGTATTGGATACAGAATTTACTATTGGCGCTGTTAATGATCCATTTGAATCTGTTATCGTCAATGTATTTGTTGAACTTGAAAAACCTGTGTTAATCTCATTCGTGACACTACCATCAACTTCAGTTCCGGTTACTACATAAGGATCTGTAGATGTTCCTGTTACTGTGTTAATTCCTGAACCTGTTACTTTTGTTTCTGATCCTGTTACTGTTGGTAAAGTGATCGTTCCTCCTCCATTACTTAATGAAATATCGTTACCTATAATCGACAATGCCTGAATCTCATTGGTTGAACTTGTATCTAAATCGGCCGTAATAT
>NZ_JBYVEB010000222.1:0-1607 GCF_058117085.1 Chryseobacterium sp. CG10_8
TTATGAGTAACAATTTGAAATACAAAGGATTTATTGGGAGCATAGAATATAGCGAATCTGATAATATTCTGTTCGGTAAAGTCTTGGGAGTTAACCGTCTTTTGATTTCTTATGAAGGTAAAGACGTGGACGAATTAAAAAAAGATTTCAGGGACGGAATAGACCACTATTTATCCGTTTGCGAAGAAGAAGGCATAAAACCACAAAAATCATTTTCGGGAGCATTTAACGTGCGTATTCCTTCCGATATGCACGGAATGGCAGTATTGAAGGCGCAAGAAATGGGAATAAACCTTAACGCCTTTGTGAAATCTGCCATAGAAGAAAAATTAAACCCTATACCATTAGGAAACAGAACCCGACAAACAAAAGGGACTGGAAAACAAAAAGTCTAAACACAAAATTATAACAGTCGCCATTGTGCGACTTTTTTTAACCGTTCAAACCTGATTTTATGGAGATAAAGATTTATCCAAGCCTTATAGAATTTGAGGAAAACTATGTCAAAGATTTGAATGAATATCTAAATTACTATGCAATTGCGGACGAAATAGATTTTATAGAAGACCTTTTAAATAGATATTCAAAAAGTATTTCTGTAATAAATAATACACCACAAACTGCAATCAGAAAACTATTTGGTATGGAGTTTTACAGAAAAGAAAGTAAAATTGTTTGGGACGATAAAACTTTAGATAAATTCGAGATCAAAACTTTATTATTAAACTTCAAAAAAATAGTTGAGAAGCTAAAATTAAAAAATATTGAAAATAAACACCCAATTAATAGTCATGACACTAAAGATTTTTCTATTGGGTTTTATGGGAAAGAACAAAGACAAGAAGAAAAAAAGATTTACGATTTTTTTGATAAAGTTAAAGAACAAGATTTAGGGGAGACAGATGTTTTAAAGCTGTTAAAAGAATTTTCACAAGACTATAACGAAGTGATATTAAAATCAATTCGTAAGGATTTGGATTTTTATTTATTTACTGAGCGAGAAGAATTAGAAAGTCAATTTACACCTGATGATATAGAAAATGCAATTGAAGAAAGGAAGAAAAACGGTATTGAAATTCCTTACTATAAGAAAACGCCTATTGAGAATTTGACAGAAAAACAGATTGAAAATAGAAAAAGAGCAGAAGAAAAAGGGTTTGATTTTGATGCTAAAGTTCTTAATTTAGAACAATTACTTTTCCCTTATGAATTATATCCTTTATACAAATTACAGGGATTAATCAATCGGAAATTAAAAAGTTCAAATTTGGAAGTTGTAAACACTCCTAATAACGATTTTTCAGATAATGCAGACAAAGAAAAATTAATCATTTTGGAAAAACTAAAAATCATTGATTATATCAAAAGTATCCAAAACAAACCTGAAACCATTTCTCACACCGCAGAAATATTGTCTGCAATTACTGGTATTAATTCACAAACATTATACACTTATTTACGTCCAATGTTAAATGCTAATCGGGACGATACTGACAAAAACAGTCCTTACAATAATTCTGAAAATGTTTTAAATGCAAACAAAACTATTCTGAAATTTAAGATTAAAAACTTAGATGCTAACGGTTAAAGGTTAGCATTTTTTAATT
>NZ_JBYVEB010000223.1:0-1537 GCF_058117085.1 Chryseobacterium sp. CG10_8
TAGGGTTTTGTGTTTCTTTAAATCTATGTGATTAAAGTTAAGAAATTCTAAACCCTGAAAAATATACTTGAGTTAGCTTACCTTGTTCAAAACAGACGTATCGATATTTAAATGAAAGATTTTCAATAATTTAACTAATTTAAAATTCAAAATATACCGGTGATTTTTTATAAATTACCCGTTAAGAAAATAGTTTAAACTATTCTTTATTAATCTTTTCAATTTAAGGAGGTTTGAATAAATGGAAATTCAAAAAACTGCTATTTAAAATGGTGAACTAATACACCTCTTCAAAATAAAATAAAGCATCTTTACACTGATTTTCAACCCTCCGCTGATTAATGTAATAAAGCAATGAACCAATTTATTACTAACGTCCAAGACCCAGGTTATCATTAGCTGTATTTCTCAGATCCTGAAGAATCTCGTTAGCTGACTTAGAAAGTTCATTTTCATTAATCTCAATATTCAATTTTGGAGTAAAGAATGTTAACTCTTTTCTCGAGTTAAATTCTATCTCTATATCAAGCGAATTAATTTCGTTTTTAAAGTGATGAAAATATAAAATATGGTCTTTTCTTATTGCGTTTTCGATAAGATTGATAAAATTTGTTTTAGCTTGTAATTCTCCTTCATCATGTTGTTGCAATCTTTCTTTTTCAGCCTTTTCTCTTCTAAAATGGATTAGTCGTTCCAAAAATGAATGGGGAAGAAAGTCTATTGAATGTTTTGTGATTTTATGTTCAATCTTTGATGACTTACGCTGATAATTGTGCTTAGTTCGAGTGAGAAGCATTTCTACATTTTTCAACTTTTTACTTGTAATCTCAATCTGACTTTGTTCTTTGATGAGTGCTTTTTTGATTTTCAATTTGAATAATCTTGCTTCATAAGGATTGGCTTTCCATTCTTTCATGGGAATACGTTTCACTTTTGGTGATTTTGACAAATCGATTCCACATTCTTTTTGCCAATCTTTTACAAATTTCTTGATATAGCCCAATTTTGACATTGCAGGATCTTTACGATTTTTAGCGTCTGTCAAAATCCGCTCAGAATAATACAAATGTCCATGAGCGTTTTCTACCACTTCACCATCTTTTCCACCATGAAAGCAAAATGTAAAATGATGCTTTTTGCCAAACTTGGATTCTAAAAACTTCTGAATCAATTCTTCTTTTTGCTCTTGACTCCATTCGTTGGGAAACATCAGAATTAATTTACTTAAGACCTTGCCATTTTTTCTTTTAGAGAATTCAAAATTTTCAATTTTCTGCCATTTCTTTTTTAGGAATTTTACATTGGTTGTTGTTCTATCAACCATGCCAAGATCATTATCATAAATACGATAACATTCTTTCTTTCGAGTGCCATAACTAATTGAATCTACAGTTGACATTTTTTGTTACTTTTTTCTAAAAAGTAGCCCGTGCGAAGTTTTATTGTGAAGTGTAGCGAAACTTTAAAACCTCCTGAGGGCGTTACATTTATTTACCACTCACAATATTATCCTTCTCAGCAAAAAGTCTGTCATTAA
>NZ_JBYVEB010000224.1:0-1537 GCF_058117085.1 Chryseobacterium sp. CG10_8
GGCGGTAGTTTTTTTATTTAAGCCACTTTTCAATTGTTTTAATGAATTTTTCTTGTTGGTCAACAAATGGATAATGAGAACAATTATCGATGGTTTTGAAATTTCTCTTTCCTACAATTTTCTTCATATCTGTTAATTGCTTTTCTGAAAATATTTTGTCCTGCAAACCATAAATTGCAAATAATTTCACATTCTCTTTTTTTAGTTTCTTTAAAATAAGTTTTGTGTCTATATTATTTTTGCTTTCATTTTTGTAGAATAAAACAGGAGCGTTGTCATTTCTGATATTATTTTTTGCAAACACACTATTCTCATAATTTTCTCTAAGTTGATTTGCTTCAATTGTCGGAAATGGCATCTTAAAATACTCATTAATACTTGCAATTTCATAACATTGCTTTCTATATTCAGCCGAATTTTTATCCAATTTTTCAATTTCATAAATTTTGGAAAGCATTACTGAGTCATTCTTTTTTTGATAGATTTTTTCTGTTGTTTCCAAAATGTGGTTATACGTTTCTTGTTGAGAAAAAAGAGCACTCGCAAGAATTAAAGAATTTACTTTTTCAGGATTTTGCTCTGCGAAAAGAGTTCCAACTAAACCACCAAAGCTATGTGCAATAATATTTGCTTTTTTTATGTTGTATTTTTCATAAAGACTGTTTAAATCTTTAATTACTTCTTGAAAAGTAAAAGTTGCGGTTGTATCGATTGAGCGACCTTCACCACGTCTATCATAAACGATTACATAAAATCCTTTTTCAGACAATTTTTCAGAAGTTGTTCCTTCGAAAAGTGTAGAGTTACCTCTTGGTCCACCATGAATGAAAATTAATACTGGATTTTCTTTATTCCCATAAGTTTTTGAATATATCGTTTCTGTTTGTGCTTTTCCAATTATTGATATTAGCGTACAAAAAATTAGTAAAAATATTCTTATCATTTTTGGGATTCTATGTTTGGGTATGAGTTTTGATAAAATTACCGCCAACGGTTCGCGTGTTTGCGAAGGAGCGGGGTAGAAAGCACTGAAAGTCTCAACTTTGCACCAACGTAAGCAAAACCATTTTTCATTTGCTAATTTACATTTTTTATGCAAATAAAAAATGGTTTTTGCGGTGAAGAAAGTACAAAAGTTCAGGTTTGCACTTAACCCGCTCTTTTGCAAACACGATGTTAGTGGCTGGCATTATCTCGTCGAATGATGACTTTTCCATAAAAATCCAACACTTTTTTTAAAATATTTTCAGCTTTCGGGTCTTTGTCAAACCATGGTGCAATACCTGGGTAAACAAACCAAAAAACAGCAACTACCCATTTAAATTTATCTGTTTTTGGATAGGCTATTAGATATTGATACTTTGCTTCGATAAACTCATCATACCTTGCAGTTTGTTTTAAGAAACAATAAGCTTCATCAGCCAAACTCAACAGCTTTTCTATGTTTGCCTTTGCACAATAATCAATATTTACATCTTCTTTTATGGTCCAGTAATAATTATCCAAAGAAACAACCGCACTATTTTCAGGAGATTTA
>NZ_JBYVEB010000225.1:0-1494 GCF_058117085.1 Chryseobacterium sp. CG10_8
TATTATTCTTCATTTTATTTTTCGGAAATTTGCGAGATTTTTAAAATTTATGGCATTTCTTAACCCCAATTATACTAAAGAAACTTTCAAACTGGCTTTTCCTGTGATGCTTACGCAATTAGGACAAGCTTCGGTTAACCTATTTGATAATATCATTGTTGGAAATCTTTTGGGCGCGGACGAAGCTTTGGCTTCCGTCTCATTGGCCAATGCTATATTTTTCTCAGTTTTTGTTTTGGCTTTGGGATTTTCCTTAGCCATTCCGCCTTTGGTTTCGGAGGCGCACTCACAAAATGACCACAAAAAAATCAATCTTATTTTTAGCCATGGCTTTATCCTTAACATTACCGTAGGAATCATCCTCATTGTCCTTCTGTTTTTGGCGATGCCTTTGCTTTATCATTTGGGACAACCCCCGAAAATCATACCTGATACCGAAGCTTATTTGAAGATAGTGATTGTAAGTATTTTTCCTTTTATGATTTTCCAAACTATGCGAGAAGTATCCGAAGGATTGGGCTTTACCATTGGGGTGACACGAGCTACCATTATTGCCAATGTTATCAATATTGTTCTTAATTATGTCTTTATAAAAGGACTTTTGGGATTTCCACCAATGGGAGTTGCAGGCTCTGGCTACGCCACCCTTGTTGCGCGCGTCTTCATGGTTATTTTTATCTTTTACTCCCTGAGAAGTAACAAGATTACAAGAAGATATATGTTGGATTTCAGTCTCAAAGTTGATATTTTCCGAAAAGAAATGTTCCGAAAACTGATCAAATTAGGATTACCAACATCACTCCAAATGTTCTTTGAAGTCACCGCTTTTGCAACAGCAGCATTTATTTGTGGGCTGGTTTCGTCGAGAGATATCGCTGCACATCAAATTGCGCTAAGTCTTGCTTCATTCACCTTTAATCTTTGTATTGGATTCAGTATTGCTTCGACGGTAATGGTGGGAAGAAAGCTTGGTGAGAAAAACTTTGTTGAACTTCGAAATATCGGAATCAACAACCTCAAAATTGTATTCCTTTTCATGCTTGTTTGCGGAATTATTTTTGTCCTTGGAAAAAATATTCTTCCCGAAATGTTCACCAAAGAAACCGATGTCGTTGTCTTACAAATGACCTCCCAATTGATGATTATTGCAGCATTATTTCAACTTTCGGATGGTATACAAGTCGTCGCGATTGGTACTTTGAGAGGTTTCCAAGATGTTAAAATTCCTGGTGTAATTACCTTTATTGCGTATTGGATTATCACGCTACCTTTGGGATACTATCTGTGTGTTGTTGAAAAAATGGGAGCTTTCGGAATGTGGATTTCTTTAGGATTTGGACTCACTTGTTCCGCCATTATGCTGGTTTGGAGATTTCTAAAACTTTCTGAAAGAAGGATTCAAACAACAAAAATTCAAAGAAAATAAAATAGTAATTTTTTTTTCTATCCAAATAAAAATCTCTCTCAATTGAGAGGGATTTGCCATTTATTTTT
>NZ_JBYVEB010000226.1:0-1482 GCF_058117085.1 Chryseobacterium sp. CG10_8
ACAACTACAAATACAACGGTAAAGAACTCCAAGAAACAGGAATGTACGACTACGGAGCGAGATTTTATATGCCCGATATTGGAAGATGGGGAGTTGTGGATCCGTTGGCGGAAGCTCATCCAGAGATGACACCGTTCAGATATAGTTTTAATAATCCAATCAATGCAACTGATCCAACAGGACTTTTAGAAGGATGGATCGAAGAAGAAGTTGATGGACAGAAGTCTTATACATATGATCCAAATGTAAATACTGTTGAAGAAGCCGAAGCAGCAGGCTATGAAAATGTCACTTCTGTTCGTAAGGCGGCTACAATTTCTAGAGAAGCGAATTTTTTAGGCCTAGGAGGATATACTTATAATCTTACAGAATCGGGCATTGTTACTGATGAATACGGCAACTCCATGGACTCTGATTTTGAAACTGGAGCTGGATCAGAGGTTAGGAATGTTCAAGCTAGACCAATCTATAATCCATTAGGTTTTAATGATGGTCCTATCATGATGATGGGAGGAGCTGGTGATCCTTTTGGAATTTGGGAAGGATTGGGAATGGCTTTATCTAACAATGATGATTCTGGAAACAATTACTTTCTAGCTGCTTTAATGGTGACAAAAGGGAATCCTAATGGAGGCTTAAAAGTACTAAATGCCCAGAAAGGTGCAGCAAGAAAATCATTTCAAAACCAAATTGATGACTTAATTGAAATGAATGGTGGACAGAACTCTGTTACTATTAAAACAACAGACGGTGCATTCCACTATGACTTGAGAGGAGCAACACACAAAGGAGTAGCAACACCACATGTCCAAAGATCAGTACTAAATACTAACAGTACTGGTAGCACATTTTTAAATAAAGATAGGAAATGGGTTCGATCAATGAATCAGCAAGATTTAAGAGTTATTAGAAATCACCTTAACAGATAAGATAATATGAAAGTAAAGGACGTATGGACTGATTTAGACTTCGAGGAAATGGGATGGCACGATAGTTATCTTTATTCTATTTCTTTTCCTGATGAAAATCAAAAACTAGTTCTTGATATAGATTATATTTTTAAATGGGTTTTAGATGAAACATCCAATTTACATAGTTTTTGGGTTTCTCCCTCTGTATTGACTTTTTCAAATGTATTAAATCTAAAAATAGATATAAACTTTCAAAATAGTGTAGGTATTGGTATATCAGATATCAATCGTTTGAATCCTAAATTATCACCAAATGGAAAGGTTACGTTTTGGGATTATTTAATACTTACTGACAGAGGTTTTATAAAGTTCGAATCGACAGGTTATATACAGAAAATAAAACGACAACCTATATTAAGTGACTCTCAAGTATTGATGAGAGGTGCTCCTGCTCCCTCTAACGAACACGCTGAGAAAAACCCTCGCGAGAAAAAATAATGTGAATTAGGAAAAGCTTTGTTAGAGGATGTTTGCCCGGCTACGTCTAGCGGGGCTACATCTAACAGCTTGT
>NZ_JBYVEB010000227.1:0-1404 GCF_058117085.1 Chryseobacterium sp. CG10_8
AGTATTAGCGAAGGCGGGCGAAAAGTGAACTGAAAGTTCGATTTTCAACCAAACTGAGCCAATGCTTTTTCGGTGAAGTGAAGTTACAAAAAAATAACGAAACCGAAAAGCAGTGGCGGCGAAGAATATTCAAATTTCCAATTTGAGTATTCAAGCCCGCTTTTGCTAATACATTGTTGGTGGCAGTCTTTTTTGTTATGTTGTTTAGGGTTCAAAATTATCAAGTGTTGGTGTAATTCCACCATTAGCTTTTGTAATTTCTTTTTCAAAATTCTGTCTTTCACCTAAAAAAGTACTGTTTTTTGAAAGTAATAGAGCTATTTCATCGTGAAAATGTTTCAAACGTAAAGCACTTGTTACGCCTTTGATATAATACTTGTCCCAAAGTTCGTTTAATTCTGGGTCATTTGATAGTTTCTTACAAGTCAAGAATTCGTCAAAAACCAAATACCAATAAAGCTGAACACTTCTTTTTTCATTCGGTTTTAATAGCGTTGAATTATCATTAATGTTATGAGGAAAAGTTAGTTGCAATGCTCTCATACTTGTTTGAAACCTTGAATGAATTTCAGTAATTGTACTTTTTCGAGCCAATTCGTACATCTTATTTGAAGCTTTCATAATACTTCTTGTCAAATAGGCATACCAAGTTGTTACGCACAATATTACAATTCCTACTAAAATTGAATATAAGTTATAAGTTTCTGTTGTCATTTTTTTGAAATTTATGTTTGTAAATATCTGTTTTTCATTTGAATGCTGTTGTTTTAAGATTGCCACCAACGAAAAAGTATTAGCGAAGGCGGGCGAAAAGTGAACTGAAAGTTCGATTTTCAACCAAATGAAGCCAATGCTTTTTCGGTAAAGTGAAATTACAAAAAAATAACGGAACCGAAAAGCAGTGGCGTCGAAGAATATTCAAATTTTCAATTTGAGTATTCAAGCCCGCTTTTGCTAATACGCTGTTATGCGACGTTATCTTGGAATTATTGGTTCCGCATTATGATAATAATTCATGTTTTTCCAGTCTAAATCTTCAAGCTTCTCTAATTCATCTACAAAAAAGGATTGATGAAATTCATTTATATATGGTTTGTGTTTAGGATTATAGCTATCCATATTACTTAATCTACCATTGTGATACCAAAATAAATATAGTTTGTCTCCATTATTGTCAAAATAAGTTTTCATTGTTTCATTTTCGGGATCGTGTCCAGAACAATAATAAATTTCATTTCCATATTTATCAAGAACAGAGATTCCTTCATTTTCAAAACATAATTTTCCTCCAAAATAGTCGGTATGATATATTTTGATGTATTCACCAATATATTCTCTTTTTCGAATTTCTATATCCAAAATATTTTGGTTTTCAGTTAGAATATCATTTAAAATTTCGTTTGA
>NZ_JBYVEB010000228.1:0-1399 GCF_058117085.1 Chryseobacterium sp. CG10_8
AAAAAACCGATATTTTGTATCGGTTTATTAAATTTTATAATTTTTATCGCTTTAGAACGCAACTTCGTTAACCTCTTTGCCCCGTTGGAAATTCATAGTTTTCTGTTGTCCCTTGTAGGCTACATTGACAAGGTTAAGTTGTTTAGGGAAATTGTTTAGGAAAATTGTGTTCTTAATTTTCAAAGTTTTAATATCTGAAATTCCACTAGCTTCAAAATATACCCAAACCGTCTCTCCACTAACTTGACTAGCCGAAAAAGTAAGCGCTTTTTGCTCCCCATTAACATAAACATCAAAATTACTGCCTATGAACTTTTTCATCCCTTCATTGAAAGCAGCTTCTGAAGAAGGATTGAGCTTGGTTACTTCTAAAACATGAGCAGAATTAAGCTTGGTTGTAAACTTCAATGTTTTGCTTCCTTCTACATAATCAGCTTTGGTCATAGAGGAGAAGAAGTCTGCTCCTGTCGAACTTTTCAGTATCAAAGCAAAGATGCCTAATACCGAGATAACTCCAAATATGTATAAATATCGTTTCATTTTTTTAATAATCATTTTAAATTAAATTTTATTAATTCAAGCTTTAAGTCACAAATAACATGCCAATTAGAAGTTGACATGGATGGAGTACTTATCGTAAAACGCTTTGATATGCGCTACTGCCTCGTCTGCAGAATCAACCACTCTGTATAAGTTAAGGTCTTCTTCCGCAATCATTCCGTCTTTTAGTAGGGTATTTTGGAACCATTCCAAAAGCCCATTCCAATATTCGGAGCCGACTAAAACGATGGGAAACCTTGCAATTTTACCAGTTTGAATCAAGGTCATCGCTTCAGAAAGTTCGTCTAAGGTACCAAATCCTCCCGGCATAACAATGAATCCTTGCGAATATTTTACAAACATTACCTTTCTGGTGAAAAAGTAATTGAAATCCATCGAGTAATTTTTATCTATATATGGATTGAAATGTTGCTCAAATGGTAATTCGATATTGAGTCCAATCGATTTCCCTTCAGCGTTTCTTGCTCCCCTATTACCCGCTTCCATAATCCCAGGGCCTCCACCAGTGATGATTCCGAAACCTATTTTGGTAATTTTTTCCGCGATTTCAACAGCCATTTGATAATACTTATTGTCTTCCTTGAGCCTTGCTGAGCCAAAAATAGATACACAAGGGCCAATTTTAGCTAATTTTTCATATCCATCAACCAGTTCTGCCATGATCTTAAAAACCATCCAGCTGTCTTTGGTAATGACTTCATCCCAGGTCTTTTCTTCGAAATGATTTCTTAATCTTTGGTCAAGTTCAACATCATTTCCTGCGGATTGATTGGGTATTCCTTTTCCTCTTTTTATTTTTGTCATTTTGTTTTCTACAATTTTAGTTTAATAAAAATTT
>NZ_JBYVEB010000229.1:0-1367 GCF_058117085.1 Chryseobacterium sp. CG10_8
GGAGTATTAAGTTTAGGAACCTCTACTTTTGCAAGCACCTATAATAACCAGCCAGTTACCTCTAATAGCCCTATTACATTAAGCGGCTCTTTAGATCCTGCTACAGCTGCTAATTCGTTTAGTACAAGTTATCCACAAGGCTTTAATTCAGGGCAATTTTTGATGTATGTAAAAGCAAATCAAACCATTAAATACAATTGGACTTATAGTCAACCTATTGATTTGGTAGTTAAATATCCTCAAACATTTTTAGGTTCAGGTGGATTTTACTTTTCGAGCAATGAGGAAGAAATATTTACTTCAAGCAGTCCCATCACTTTATATGATCCTAACCAACAATTACAATATTGGAATGGAAGTTCATGGGTTTTGGTAAGTTCTCCAACATTTACCTATACATCTACTTCTATAAGGTTTAGATTAAATCCAACCAGAGCAACAAACAGTTATACAACTGCTCTTACCCAGCTGAATCCAGCAGAAGGTACATTTAGTTTTACAATGAATGATGCAAGCTCTTTTAGTTGGCAACAAACAGATACTGGGAATACTGGAAATGGTTGTAGGTTTGAATTCTCTACCGACTGTACTCCAATAGATACAGATGGTGATGGTATTCTAAATTCATTTGATTTAGACAGTGATAATGATGGCTGCCCTGATGCATTGGAAGGTGGAGCGGGTTTTCCAAGTTCTTTGTTAGTAAGTTCAAGTATGTCAGGCGGAAATACGGGAGCAACAAGTGGTACTTATAATCAACCTGTTACTTTAAATTTAGGAAATTTTGTAGGGACTACTGCAACAACACTGGGTGTCCCAAAAATTGCAGGAACAGGGCAAACTACAAATTCATCTCAAAATGCAAGTGTTCAATCATCACAATGTCAAACATGTAGCTATCAAGTAAGTACCGATGGGAATCCTACTTCAAATGATTTTGACGGGGATGGTCTTGCGAATGTTTGTGATGTTGATGATGATAATGATGGCATTTTAGATACTGTTGAAAATCCGACGATTTGTGGGGCTTCCAATATGAATTACTCCTTTTCAGGAATATTAGATGGAGCAAGAGATAGGGCAAATGCGAACGCATTATTAACTGACTTTATTTTTGGAGATGCTTTTAGTTTCAATTTTAATTTTGTGAGAAGTTCACTTGCAACAGGTCTCAGCTACCCTTCAGATACCAGCGTTATTATAGAAACAACTTTGGGAGATTATTCTGGGGCAAGAACAGGAACGGTAACAGTTGATGGTGTGTCACAAACTTTTTCAACAGCTATAGGTAGTTTTTCAACGCTTACTTTTACACCTTCGACTAATCATTCTTATAGTATAATATATTCAGGGACTGATGTAACGGT
>NZ_JBYVEB010000230.1:0-1310 GCF_058117085.1 Chryseobacterium sp. CG10_8
TTTATTTCGTTTTGCTATTTCCATCTTACTGGGACTAATACAATTCCCCACTCTATCCAATCCGCTCCAAAGCCCCTTCTGGTCTTAAGTCCAACCTGAAACTTCAGCCAATCATTAGCCTGATATATTAATGCTGGTCTTAAGAACAGTTTATCTTTCCCTTTATCACTACCCAAATAAGTTCCCGCTTGAAGGCGAACTGCCATCTTCCAAAAATTAAAATCAGCACCTCCATGAATCCCATATAAATTCCAATCCTTTCTATCACGATACTCAGGGTAAGAAACTAAACTGCTGTCATAAAAATAATCCAAACCTCCTGTGAAAGATATCATCGTGTTATATCTATAATTATAGTCCAAGACCACAGACGAAGTCCAATATCTTTTACCTGTATTAGTTTCTCCATCTTCATCTGGATAATTCTGAACATTTCCTACTGCACCGTATAGAGAAATACTATTTTCCTTAATCTTATCATTCTTTTCTCTGGGCTGTCGATGATATCTTGAAGGAAGTACTTTGGTTGAATAAGTATATCGATCGTAATTTTTCTGTTCCCTATTATGGTAGTAGGTAAGACCGACATTAATCCCTAACATATTAAGTCCATAATTAGGAACAAATAATCGACCGTTGGACGAATGCATAAAATCAATCCCATACACTAAATCTAATTCTCTCGTGAGTTGATAAGAAAAAGCAGCTTTCATGTTGAAATAAAGGGACACATTGGAGCTAATAGCGTCGTTATCGGGATTTAGTACTGGATCATATTTGGCTAACTGATAGGTTAAACCTAAAGATGGAGTTATTCCAAAAACATTTTTACGATAGTATTTACTGGTCTGAAAGGTCATAAAACCATAGACTCCTCTTGGATTACCAAAAACCTCTCGATTACCTATATTTCCACCATAATAACCAAAGCCATAGATTGGAGTTCCATATTTTTTACTCCAATTTCCTTCCTTAGAATTTTGCCAGCCAAAATCCACCGTTGTAGAATAAAATTGATGTAAATCAGGTTTGAGACTTTCCCCACCATAGATGTGACCCCCAGTATGAAACTGTCCTGTAATAGTACGAAACCTCCCTTGAGCATTCAATTGTGTAATTGAATCCTGGTCTAAAGATTGTTCAAAAAGCTTATTTTGTAATGTGGATACCTTTTGAGCATAGAAACAACAAGATATACACCCCACGAAAAGTAGGCTTAATATGAGTTTCATTGGTTTTAGTTATTAGTTTGTACGAAGTTATGATTTTTTTCTACAAAACAAATAATTTTTGAAAATAATTTAAATTAA
>NZ_JBYVEB010000231.1:0-1282 GCF_058117085.1 Chryseobacterium sp. CG10_8
AAATAAATTACTTGATGAACGCCACATTAATCACTATTGGTGACGAAATCCTATCAGGAAGTACGGTTGATACCAATTCTAATTTTATTGCTTCGCAACTTAAAAACATCGGAATCAAAGTCGTCCAAATTTTTACGATTTCAGATGAAATAGAAACTATTAAAAAAATGCTAAAATCAGCTTTTGAAAATTCAGATTTGGTGATTACAACAGGTGGTCTTGGTCCGACCAAGGATGATAAAACCAAAAAAGCCTTTGCCGAATTTTATAATGATACCTTGGTTTTGGATGAAGAAACTTTTCTTCATCTCAAAAATATTTTAATAGCGAGGAAACGAGAGCATCTTTTAGAGATTAATACACCTCAAGCGGAAATTCCATCTCGAGCTAAAGTATTTCAGAATCATAATGGGACTGCGCCAAGCTTGATGTTAGAAGAAAATGGTAAAATTGCCATATGTCTTCCAGGCGTACCTTATGAGGTGAAACCTCTGATAAAAGGTCAAATTATTCCTTTTTTGAAAGAGAGATTTAATCAAGATTATATCATTTCACGAGTGATTTCGGTGGTCAATATTCCAGAGAGTCTTTTGGCTGAAACTATTGAGGATTGGGAACTGAATTTACCCAAAAATATTTCGCTTTCTTATCTTCCGATTGCCAATCGAGTTAAGCTAAAACTGACCGCTTATGGACAAAAAGAATCCCAGTTGAATCTGCAATTGGATGAAGAAATTACGAAGCTTCGACCGCTGATAGAAGGACACATTATTTCTGAAAAAGGAGATCGGATTGAAGAGATTTTGCGTGATATTTTAATGGAAAGAAATATGACCATCTCTACCGCCGAAAGTTGTACTGGTGGAGAATTGGCACATCTGATAACGACGGTTTCTGGTAGCTCACAATATTTTTTAGGGGGAATTGTAGCGTATGATTATCATAAAAAGATAGAGATTCTTGGTGTATCGGAGCAAACGATTAACGAAAAAACGGTCGTTTCGGAAGGGGTAGCGCAAGAGATGAGCAAGGGCTGTCAAAGCCTTTTTAAGACAGATATTTCAGTGTCAACCACGGGAGTTGCTGGACCTAACTCAGATCAATTTAATAATGAAGTAGGGAAGGTGTATTATTCGATTCGGGTTGGTGATTTTGAAAAGACGTTTTACCTTTATTTGCCGCACTTAGAACGTGTTGATTTTATGAATTTTGTTGCGATGAAAGTCGTTCAGGATTTAATCAGTATTTTGATTCAGCCTCAAATTTAATTTTATGAAACTAA
>NZ_JBYVEB010000232.1:0-1278 GCF_058117085.1 Chryseobacterium sp. CG10_8
AAAATACAGAAGACACTCTACTTATAATTACACTGTAAATAACCCAATTAGGTTTATTGACCCCGATGGAAGGGGGACTACAGATTGGGTTCATAATCGTTTAACAAATAGTGTTTATTGGAATGATGATGCAGTAAGTCAAGCAACAGCGGGAGAAAATGAAACTTATCTTGGGAAATCAGGAACCTACACTGCTGAAGATGGATCTACTACTTTACTTAACCCCGATCAATCCTATAAAAATAATTCTTTGCTTGGTGGGTTAGGATTAGTTAACAATTTAGACCCTTTAATACAAGCTGGCGATCAAGGACCTTTAATGAGCGCTATGATTTTTGGAAATTCCAACGATCCTAATGCTCCTTCTATAAGTCGAATCCCAGAATCTCGTGGAAAAACAGACATCCAAATGCTGGTTTCAGAAAATCCTTTAGTCCAAGATGCTGTGTTGGGGGCTGTAACAGCTGGTACAGGAAGTTGGTTGTTGAGAGGAGCGAGAGGAGCATCAACTACAACCACTCTTTATAGATCAGTTTCTCCTGCAGAATTAGCAGACATAGGAGCTAATGGATTGCGTATGGGTGAGACGGGGTATGCAACAGAAAAACTATTTACCACAACAGCAAGTGATGCTTCATTTTTCTCAAAATCTTTCTATCCTTGGGACAAGACTGCAAATACTATTATAAAAGTTAAAGTTCCAAATAGTGTAATGCAAACTTCAGGTTCTTTTATTATGGATGGAAAGAGTGTAATATCTATACCAGCCAATCAGTTACAAAATATTAAAAGCGTGAAAGCACTTAACTATAGTCCTATTCCTTAGTCTAACATTTTTTTCATGACAACAATTAAAGCAATATTGCATCTGTATAATACTATTAGAAAAACTCCTTTTTCTAATGGTTATCGCCCAGCTTTTGATTTTGGATCAGGAAGCTTAACATCAGGAAGAGTATTACTAGAAGGGAATCAAAAATTTTATCCTGGCGAGTCAAAAGAAGTTATTATTAACTTTATGTTTGAGGAGTTTATAAAAAATAAATTAAAAGTTGGGGAAAAGATTAATTTTTATGAAGGAACAAATCACTTGGGTGAAATAAAAATATTAAAAATTTTAGATAATTAAGAATAAAACTCCCTCGCTTTTGCGAGGGAGTTTTATTCTTACGAATACGCTTTTCTGGCTTTAGCATCTCGGCTACGTATAGCGGCTTGTAATTTTAGTCTTCGTTTATAAAAATAGGATTTAATAGTATAACTTTTTGTTTATTAGAC
>NZ_JBYVEB010000233.1:0-1276 GCF_058117085.1 Chryseobacterium sp. CG10_8
TAGATTTTACATCAAATTGGCTCCACAAAATATTTATCATATCAATGCTTCAGCAGGTTTTTCTGTTTTACACAAATTTATCTGACTATAATATGGACAACCGCCTCTACAATTACTACTATTCTTACAAGTTCTTTCACAAGTATTTACTTGAGCTTTCCGATAAGTTTCCCAATGGCTATTCCAGATTTCCGAAAAACCTTTCTCTTTTAAATTGTATGTATCCCTATTGTGATTCGCAAATGAGCAGGGCTTTACATTTAGATTTTCATCAACATAAGCAGAAAAAAAAGCACATTCACATGGTTCAATAAAATCAATTGTAGTATTTGTAAAATGCATCAGCATAAAACAAGAATCAAAACCTATATTGAGATTACAAGAATGACCGTCAATCAATTTGCAAAATTTCTTTAAATCATCATTTAATTCTAAACATAAATCTTCTTTTCCTCTCCCCATAGGCTTAAACGTCAGAAATATTATCGAGTTAACCCCTTTCAATAACTCATTATATTTACCTTCTAAAATTTCTATTCCTTGCTTTATACTTTTCTTGTCGAGTATAAAATGAATATTCGTTTTAATTCCCTCATCAATAAAAATTTGTGCTTTAGACGATGGTATAGAACGAATGTTTGGAAAAGAAATTGCTACAGCCCCCACGAGTGGCTTAATCTGTTCTGCAATATCTTTTGTGATATGCATTGCATTTGTTGTAAAATTGGGCACGACATTATATTTCCTTGTGATTTTTAATATTTCAATAATATCAGGATGTTCCAGTGGTTCACCACCCCCTAATGCTACTTGAAAAACATTACCCCAACGCTCATCATTCAAAGATTGAATTACAGTTTCATAATCATCCAAACTCATAAATACATTATTGGCTACACTATCTCGATAGCAAAAAGTACAGCCTTTAGTGCAATGATTTGAGATTGAAATATCAACTAATTCGGGTAAAGGTGCTCTATAAGGATCATCGTTTACTGTTTTCCCCCATCGCATTGTTATACCAGATTTTGGATCAGCTACAAAATTATATCCATCACTGTGTCTTCTTATTAAATTCATAATTAATAGGTTTGTGTTTGAGTTACTCCTAACCCACAAATTTTCCCTAACTCGCCATTCACTACATACTCTCCATAAATGTATTTCCAAATCTCTTCATCATCCATTTGGGACAAATCAACTTCTTTTCCTTCTGCCTCAATCCATTCTTTGGTATTAGTTCCGCCATCAGTATCAAACTCTACCTTTTTATAGT
>NZ_JBYVEB010000234.1:0-1225 GCF_058117085.1 Chryseobacterium sp. CG10_8
TAATCTAATATTAAATGATGAAAATTTCAATGCCATTATTGAAAGCTTGAAAAATAAATTTCCTCGAAATAGTCCGCACTTTAGTAATAATTCTTGGAACACTTGGTTTTATGTTAGCAACAAAAGCATTATCCATAATAGCTATGTCGATTCCTTAGATTTAAAAAAGAAGTTTGAATTGCATAAAAACCTAGAAAAAGAAGTGAATATTATTCATCAAGAATTTTCAGAAATTTTAAATTCTTTCAATTCTTTATTAGAATAATGGCAAAACTCGAACAAATCTACCGTTTGATGTTGGTTGCGGAATTTCTGAAAACAAAATCCAAAGGAGTTACCTATCTAGAAACTAAAAATCATCTTGAAAGAAAATTTGAAGAAAAAGGTTTTACACTTAATTTCAGTGAGAGAACTTTTAAAAGAGACCGAGACCTAATTTCTGAAATTCTTGGTATTGAAAGTGATTTCAAACGTTCATCAGGAACATTCAAGATTGATAACGAAGAACTTGATAACAATTCGGGGACAATTATGGATAATGTTTTGCTTATTGATGCATACAGAAAAATACAGGATAATTCAGAAATTTTAATTTTCGAAAAAAGGAAACCTTTGGGTTTACATCATTTTTCAGATTTTATTGAAGCTATTAAAGAGCATCACATTGTATCCTTTCAATACCATAAATTTTACGAGAAAGAACCTGAAAAAAGAGTGGTAGTTCCATTGGCTTTGAAAGAATTTAAAAGTAGATGGTATCTTTTAGCAAGTGACAATCAATCTGAAAATTCAGTTATCAAAACATTTGGTTTAGACCGAATTTCTGATATTGAAATTCATCACACAAAACAATTTCGAGATTTTAAAGACATAGAAAAATCCTTCATCAATTCTTTCGGGATTATTTCCACTTTGAATGAAATTCCACAAGAAATCATTTTGTCTTTTACAGGATTTCAAGGGCAATATATCAAAACGTTTCCTTTACATTCATCACAAGAAATTTTTTTTGAGAAAGAGGATGAACTTCAAGTCAAACTAAAACTAGTCCCAACTTTTGATTTTTATCAAGAATTGTTAAGCCATTCGGAAAGTTTAAAAATCATTTCACCAGAAAATGTAAGATTAGAATTTATTGGTTTTTTAAAAAATGCTTTGGAACAAAATCAAAAAACTAAAGATTAAATTTTTTATCTTGTTTAGGGTATTCGAAAAGAAAAAAGAA
>NZ_JBYVEB010000235.1:0-1177 GCF_058117085.1 Chryseobacterium sp. CG10_8
CAGTACCGCAGATGGGGTTTTGGTCTTGGAGAGTACGACCAAAGCCATGGTTTTACCTATTGTATCAGATACCAACAATGTTCCAAGTCCATCCCCTGGAATGATGGTGTACATCAACAAAGCGGGAGCAAAACGCCTAGCCGTATTCAATGGTAGCAAATGGAGTTACTGGAAACCATAAAAACATAGAATAGTATCAGATAAAACCCAATACTAATAAAAGAGGCTGTCCAAAAAGTTTTGGGCAGCCTCTTTTTTGTTGATTTTCTCTAAAATTTGTATCTTAGGGTTGCACAAAATTCAACAATGGCTAAGGTAACATTTAAAAATCAAACAGGGAACTTTCCATAACTTTTTCCGATTAATATTTTTGATTTAATTCCTGAAGATCGCCTATTCGTTTGGTGGATTCAGTGGTTAATCAGTTTTGGATATTAGCGATATAATACCATTTGACCTTAAAAAATAGGATGATTTTTTGTATCTTTGATTATGCCAAAGAAAATTACAATTATCATTAGAGAAGAGATGGAATACTTACAAAAGTTGTTTTCCAAGACAGTCAAACCTTTGAAGAGAGGCCGTATTAAAACACTGATCTACATCAAAAACGGTAAGTATATATACCAAAAAGCAATAGCTGAAAAACTGGGAAGACAGGAAGAAACAGTAGGTACTTGGATTCGATCTTACCAACAAGGCGGATTGGATTCATTGCTAGAGGTTAAAAGTGGAGGAAATAATACACGAACCCTTTCAGATAAAGTACTCTCAAGTATAAAAAAAAGATAACAGACCCAAAAATAACCATGACGAAGATTTTTCCCTGCATAAACCCAATGAACTAAAGATACTCGTGATTGATAATGCTGCTTTTCATTCTACAAAAAATGTAGAGTTGCCAGAAAACATCATTCTTTTTCCTATTCCTCCGTATTGTCCCGAACTTAACCCCGCTGAAAGGGTTTGGGTACTACACATCTCGCAAAAAATAAATTATATTTTAAAAGAAGTTATATCTTTATTTTTAGGAAATACATCTATAGAACTAATCTTATTTTCTTATATAATCTATATGCATTATATAATCTTATTACCAACATATTAAATAAATAAGCGCAATAATTTTATTGAATTAGGCATCTAAAAGATATTGTTAAAGTCCTATCTTTACAGC
>NZ_JBYVEB010000236.1:0-1153 GCF_058117085.1 Chryseobacterium sp. CG10_8
AAAGAAAAATACTCTCAATATAAAAACAAAATGCTCGAAAAAAAGACATTTGATGTTTTTAAAAGTTTTTTTCCAAAAGAGGCACTATTCTTCACTTCATTCTATTTTGATAAACAAAGTAAGTCAGAACAAGATTTAGCAATTTTATTCAGAGGAACTTTGCTTATCGTAGAAATCAAAGATTTTAAATATAGAGCTCCTATGAGGAACCCTATAAGTGCATTTGATAAAATTAGATCAGATTTTAAAGGAGGAATCCAAAAAGCATATGATCAATGTAAAAGACTCGAAAAAAAAATTGAAAATGGAGAAACTTTCAAAATTTATGACTTAGATACAAAAAAAGAAATATTTGAAATTAATCCACAAGAAATCAAAAACTATTATTCAATTATTGTTACTCAACACAAATATGGTGGTATTCAAACTAACTTATACGAACTTCTTCAAAAAAAGAATGAAGATTTGTACCCTTGGTCAGTTTGTATTGATGATTTAGAGATATTTTTATGTTTCCTAAAATTAAAGAAGAACTCTAAAATCCATCGTTTTCTAGAATTTCTAGATTATAGAGAATCTTATCACGAAAGACTAGTTTGCAGTGATGAGCTTGAAATGTGTGGTTACTTTATCAATTCAAATGCAAATTTCAAAAAATTTGCCAGTCGAGAGGAAATATTAACAACTGATATAAAAATGTCAGATATTTTTGATGCATATTATGAATGTGGGCTTGGTTTACCAAATGAAATTAATTTCACAGAAAAAAGAAAAAGAAAATTAAGGAAATATGCTAAAAATTTTGACGTGACTTTTATTTCCGGTAATGACCTAAATACATAGGACTACAGCTAACAGTGTATTGCCAAAATGCGGGGTTGAAGTGATAATTGAAAGATTTTGCATTTTTAGTCGCAATTGCTTTTTTGTCCCACATTTTTTTGTAATTTAGTTCCACAGAAAAGCAATTGCTAAAGTCAGAGTAAATTGAACTTTTTGGGTGTAAAAGCTCGCACTTCGGCAATACTTTTTCGTTGGCTACAATTATAAAAAACCGAAACCGAATGAAAAATTCTTCCGATTATATTCTTAACAGTTATAACAATAAATCTTAGTGGACAAAAAATTCCTTATGAATTAAAAGAAATTTATA
>NZ_JBYVEB010000237.1:0-1150 GCF_058117085.1 Chryseobacterium sp. CG10_8
TTATTTTTTTGTCTTTAGAAATCCAGTAATCAAAATTAAAATCTTTGTATTCTTCACTTTTATCTTTTAATTTGGAATATTCGCAAGAAAGGGTACTTCTTATTTCAGTTTTTGTTAATTTTTGCTTTTAGCCTATTAAGTTTTGCTTTTACAGCTGTATTTTTCGCTGAAGAAACAATCGAAATATCCAAATTCTTTTGAACTTTTTTAAAAACCCAATCCACCATTCCTTCAATTTGTTTTCCTGAAGAATTTTTGTAACCCTCACAATATTCGTTGCATAAGTCTTCTGTTATTTTTTCAAAATGAATACTTAGCATAATTATTCGCCTCTTAATTTTTTTAGTTTGTTTTCTAATTCCTGAATTTGTTCTTCTTTAAACTCTAAATCTTCAGAAACAAATTCTACGAACATTTCTTTCAGTTTATTTTTTACAATAGGCTCATCAACTAGTTTTATAATTTTTTTGTGGTATTCAATTTCATCACTTGAATTATGAAATTGAGGAATTTTACCTAATATCTCTTCATTTAACGGAAATTCATTTTTCGTTTTCTTATTCGCTTTCGTTTTTAACCATTCCAAAGTAATCGCAATTTTCTCTTTTGCAAAATCGCCAATTAATCCACCTGTTACAAAAAAACTGTCTGCTAAAAGGTCGGTAATGTTGGCTCCGAAAGTATTCATTATTGAAAAATCTTTTGGTTCAGATTTACCATTTTCATTTACTTCTAAAAATAATATATTTTGCTTGGGAATATCGGAAAGAATAATTGGAGAATGAGTGATGAAAAGTAAATTAATTGATTTTATTTCCTTTAAATCTGTCTGATTAATTTGCTCTAAAATATTTTTTACAAACTTTTTCTGAAATTCAGGATGAAAATACAGTTCAATTTCATCAAAAATTATGTTTACATATTTATATTTTATTATTTCATCTTTTTTTACAGAATTAATATTGTTTAAATGATAAATAATTGAACTTGCAGAATGTATCAATTGTTGTTCTCCTGAACTTAAATTATCCAGTCTAATTAAATCATTTTCAGCTAAATTTTTAATTAATATTTGCGTTGTAAAAACTGGTGGTGGTAAAAGCTCAATTAATGGAATTTCATTATCACTTGAAATTTCATTTAATTTTTT
>NZ_JBYVEB010000238.1:0-1134 GCF_058117085.1 Chryseobacterium sp. CG10_8
TAAAAAAAAATAATAAAATTAATATGGAAGCAAATCTATCCATGTAACTTCTTCCAAACCGCATCTTTCAGTTCTGTAAGACCTTCTCCAGTCACTGCTGAGAAGAAAAGGGGTTGTCTGTTTTCTGGGAATTCTGCTGAGATTTCTGCTTTTAGTTCATCATCGAGCAAATCAGATTTGGAAACAGAAAGGATGAAATCTTTGTCCAAAAGCTCTGGATTGTATTCCTTTAATTCGTTTTCCAAAATCTTGAACTCTTGATAATGGTCGTCAGCATCAGCAGGAATCAAAAATAATAAAATTGAATTTCTTTCAATATGTCTCAAAAATCGATGTCCCAATCCTTTTCCTTCCGCTGCTCCCTCAATGATTCCAGGGATATCAGCCATTACAAAAGACTTGTAATTACGATAATTGACAATTCCCAAATTAGGAGTCAAAGTCGTAAAAGCGTAATCAGCAATTTTAGGTTTTGCAGCCGAAACTGCGGCTAATAAAGTAGATTTTCCAGCATTAGGAAATCCAACCAATCCCACATCAGCAAGAATCTTAAGTTCGAAAGTGATAAACCCTTCTTCACCGGGAAGACCGGGTTGTGCATATCGAGGTGTTTGATTAGTTGCAGATTTGAAATGTTCGTTTCCGAGGCCTCCTTTTCCTCCCTTCATTAAAATCACTTCTTGACCATTTTCAAGGATTTCTCCAATAATTTCACCTTCTTCATTTTTTGCGATAGTTCCAATTGGGACTTCAATATAAACGTCCTCTCCGTCAGCACCCGTAAGTTGACTTTTTCCTCCGTTTTCACCTCTTTCAGCTTTGATATGGCGAGTATAACGAAGTGGAAGCAAGGTCCATTCGTGAGAATTACCTTTCATAATAACGTTACCACCTCTTCCGCCATCTCCACCATCAGGACCGCCTTTTGCGATATACTTTTCCCTTCTCAGATGGGCAGAGCCAGCGCCACCATGTCCAGATTTACAGTGAATTTTTACGTAATCTACAAAGTTACTCATCTTATTATTTAGGTATTAGGGTACAAGCTGGAGGTATTAGTAATTTAGGAAGATAGAAAGTCGATTAGTACCACCTTCCAAGCCTAATATCTGCAACTCTTTTATTTAAGTATTA
>NZ_JBYVEB010000239.1:0-1119 GCF_058117085.1 Chryseobacterium sp. CG10_8
AGTTATAAAACAATAGATTACATTGTAAAACCTTATTTTTATAATAGAATAAAGAAATTACTATCTATTAGACGTAGCCCTGTTAGACGTAGCCCGGTTAGAGTGAGCTTATAAAGCCAATAATAACGCATATAGGTATTAAAATCATTCCAGCTAAATTATTTTTTGCTCCTTCTTGCGCTGTGTCTCGATTATAAGCTTCAGTCATTTTTTTTGAATCACACTTGTACACAAAAATCCATCTAATAAATACTCCAAATCCGCCAAATACAAAATCAATCATCATTTTTACTTTTAGGTCCAAATTGATATATTCCTTTTTTTACAGCAGTTTTAGCTGCATTATTTACTCCCCAATTAGCAACAGCACTTTTGAATGGCTTAAAAGGGAAACTAATTCCTGCTGTGGTTGCTTCAATACCAGGTATAGCTAATTGTTCAAATTTTTCAGCTTCCGTCATTACAGTGGTTCCATCTTGATAATCAACCTTCCTTTTCCATCTTCCATTTTTAAAACCATATATGCTCATGTCCATTTTTATATGCTTATTTCCTGCTTCTCCTGTTTCTATTACATCTTCTACTAAACGATAGCCGCCATAAAAAATATAACCTACTACTTGAACTCCTTCTATAGGTTTGGATACTATATCATCCATTAAGAAATTAAAACCTTTTCCAAGTGTAGAAAACTTCATCGGTTTACAGGTAACAGTTACTTCATCAATTTTATGCAATCTTCCATCTGCAACAACCTTTCCTCCCCCTGCTTCAGAGTCATCATATATATTTCCATCAGCAGCATAGTTCATACTTCCCATAGTATTGCTTTCAAAAGCATACTTTGCTCCTTCGATATTATTATCTTGAAAAAATTGAGCAGAATTATCTTTGTTTAGTCCTTTATCATACACATATTGTCCATCTTCTGTGTAGTACCAATCTCTTCCATCGGGATCAATTCTGACAATTGGGCTATTTCCAACATAATTATATGGGGAATAATTCATATATGATTCCTGATGCGGATCTACAACCCCCCATCTCCCAATATCCGGCATATAGAACCTTGCCCCATAATCATACATTCCAGTTTCTTGTAGTTCTTTACCGTTGTAT
>NZ_JBYVEB010000240.1:0-1079 GCF_058117085.1 Chryseobacterium sp. CG10_8
AAAATTAATAAAGAAATTTATGGAAAAAAAAGGATATAATATAAAATCACAATCTACCTATGCACAACAGATAACGGGATTTTTAAGGTTTATGAATGATAAAGATCTTGGTATAGAATTATATGAAGGTAATAAAGATACTTTTGGAAATTGGAAAAAGTTGGAAGTAGAAGATAATGGAAATAACACTTACGGAATCAAAGAAACGCCATGTAACCCTTAAAATAAGAATTATGAAAAAAATATCAAAAGAATATACTATTATTTTTATAGTACTATTTATCAATATTAGTTCATTTATGCGAGGACAAATAATAATAGATTATGCTTCAGATAGTTCATTACCTAATAATTGGGACGAAACAGGAAATTATTATATAAAAGATGTCAACAATTATTTGGATAATTTTGTTGGTACGTGGGAATATGTAAATGGGAATGAAAAATTTCAAATTATTTTGACTAAGATTGTTAAATATCATACACTATCTTCTAATTTAAATCTTAATTATTATGAAGATGGTATTATACTCAAATATAAAAAATATGTAAACAACAATTTGGTTTTTGAATCCCCTATTGAACAGTATCCAACTTTTAATACTGAAGATGGAATAAAATTAGAGGGAATGACTAATGATTATGAAAGAGTGACTCAATCCATAAATGTCGGAGGTCTTATTCTTGAAGGTGGTGGTTATTTCCCATTAAGTTGTCACATAGAAAAATTGATGACCACCATAAATGAACCTCCCAAAATAAAGTTCAAGTTTTATTTAGGATATTTTGGCGAAAGTACTGGTTTTGGAGAATATAATAATCCAATTTACACAGGACAACCCTTTTTTAGTATTCCAAATGATATAATTTTAACAAAACAGTAAACACCACTTCTGCCAACATAGTATTTATGCAATGCGGAGTTAAAATAATAATAGAACTGTAAGTTTTAGCAAGCCACAAAAACCATTTCTCTTTATACAATTTTTGTAGTCTAGTAAAAAGAGAAATGGTTTTTGTTTAGTTTTGTGATTATTGAAATATTTGTCATATTTAGTCCGCACTGCATAAATACCCGA
>NZ_JBYVEB010000241.1:0-1055 GCF_058117085.1 Chryseobacterium sp. CG10_8
AAAAAGTATTAGCGAAGGCGGGCGAAAAGTGAACTGAAAGTTCAGTTTTCCACCAACTGAAGCCAATGCTTTTTCAATGAAGTAAACTTACAAAATAAATACGGAATTGAAAAGCAGTGGCGGCGAAGAATATTCAAATTTTCAATTTGAGTATTCAAGCCCGCTTTTGCGAATACACTGTTATCGGCAGTTAATCAACCCCATAATGTTCAGTTTTTCTAATATGCTCTTTTAGCTCTTTATTGTCTCTATATCTAAAATTACCATCTATAAATAAAAATGTTGGTATATTTCTTTTAAATGATTTTTTCACAGGTTTATTTATTGGGTAACGACCTTCTAAACCTGATAATTCCGAAGGATTTTCCCTTAATTTCTTTAGTTCAATCTCATAAAGTTTTACCTCTATGTCAACTCTTTCGATTGACGATTTCCAGATTTCGGAGTGAAAAATTTCTTTATACATATTAATTTCATTTTCTTTCAAATCCGAAATTATTTTATGGTTAAAATTTATTATTTCCAATATTTCATATAAAAAAGAATATGTTTCATCTTCACTTGGAAAATACCCTTTATGAATAACTTTGTTTCTCAACTCTACCATTCTATTTGAAAGAACTTTAGGTTCAATATTAAATTCTCTAACAAATAAATAATAAAATGCACCTAATTGTCTCTCAGATTGATTTGATACAAATTTCCAAGAATTTGCTGAAAGACTATTTTCAAAATTAATACTTACAATCTTTATAATATACTCATAAAATCTTTCTAATGAAGTTGCAAGTGATGCAATGGACTCTCGATAGTATAAATCTTGTATTGCACTTAATCCTGATTCAAAAAGTAAATCAAATTTATAATTGGTAAAATATACTATTGTAGAATGATTTAAACAGTCCCCAATCACGATATTATTATCAGTATTTACAACGGTTATATATGGTCTTCCAGGAACACTAAAATTTGGTCGCTTATTTAATGAAAACTTACAAAGCGGACATTGAAACTTAATTTTCATCTATTACAGGTTGTGTTTTTTAATTGCCGAT
>NZ_JBYVEB010000242.1:0-1022 GCF_058117085.1 Chryseobacterium sp. CG10_8
AGCGAAGGACGGGCTTTTACAAACTAAATATTTAACTAAAAACCAAACCAAGCAATTGCTTTTTTCGTGAAACTAAATTACAAAAAAAATGTGAAACGAAAAAGCAATTGCGACCGAAAATCACAAAACTCTCAATGGTAGAATTTAACCCCGTCTTTTGCTAATACACTGTTGGCGACAGTTTTTATTATTCAAGATTATAGTTTTGTTGCGCCCACATTTTAGAAGGTTTTATCCATTCATCAGAAGCAATATATAGAAATCCGTGCTTTAGACCCGTATTTAATTCTATTTCTTTAAAACGAGTGACTTTTAATTTAGACGTTTCTTTTCTTTTAATTGCTGTAACACCAAAAATATCAGATTTTTCATATATTGTTAATATGTTTCCACAGAAATTAATATCTGGAAATTCATCGATATCAGTATCTTGAAAACTGCCAATAAAGACAAAATTCAGGTTAGGATTTTCTGCAAAAGTAGAAACAAATTGAGCGATATATCCTCCTTTTGAAGTTCCAATGACAGTAATGTTGCTTGGTTTAATTCCTTTTGCTATTAAACTATCAATTTGCGATACAATTTTTTTTGCGTATTTAATTCCATCACTTTTTGGTTCCCTTTTTTCACTTATAACAATGAAGTTGTCTTTTCTAAAAGATTCTAAAATTTCATTGTATTCGGCTTTTGTTCCATATTTGGGTTCAAGAGTTCCTGAAGGATTATCTTCTAAAAATTTATTATGCAAAAAGAAAATATAATTTCTATTTGATTGTTTTTTTACTTTTAATGGATTATTGTTTTGACAAGATATAAATAGAAATAAAGAGAGGATAATAAAATATATTTTCATTTATGGAACTATGTTTTGTTAAAATTGTTGCCAACGAAAAAGGCTTGATGCAGTGCGGGCAACTTAGACTAAACTTTCAAAGGAGATCCGAACCTGAGCAAAACCATTTTCTTGTGACTAAATTAAGAAAAAAATCATAAGAAAATGGTTTTTGCGAAACAAATTAGAT
>NZ_JBYVEB010000243.1:0-997 GCF_058117085.1 Chryseobacterium sp. CG10_8
AGCTGTCATTTTATCAAAATTAGTGTGAAAAAGCAAGTCAAAACATTACCAATTTACACCGAAAATACACCTGAAAGAATTGAAAAAGTATTTTTATTTCGATATTTTTATATTTTGAAAAACGGCTATCAATTCTCAGAAGATGACTTTTATTCATTTTGTGCTTTTAATTTAAAGTTACTCGGAGAATCTAAAATTTCAAAAAAAATAAAGAATGAAATGTATGTAAACGGAGTTTTGAAGCAAGAGATTGATTTTGAATATCTAAAACTAAAAGGACATAAGAATCTTGATATTAATGAAAAAGAAAGATTTAAAATTTACAAAAAGAAAGTAATACAAGAAAGGAAAGAAATTATCAAAAAAGAAATTAGAAGAACAAATCTTAATGAAAAACTTGTTAGAAATATAAATTATGATAATTCGATTTTCTATAGAGAATTAATAAATCTGACAAATCAATTCCCAAACTCTTTGACTTTGATAGATTGGTATCTGCCAATTGTGTTGTCTTATAAATCTTTAATTCATATTTTTATCAAGCATGTAGAAGAAACAAAATTTGCTGATGGAAAATTTAAATATAGGAATTTTTTTGATTATGAAAAAAATGAAATAATAATACTCATCAAGGCGGTGATAAGAAAATATCAAAATGATATTCAAAGCCATTTTTTGATTAATTATTCATACTTGGTATTTGGAAAACATGATGAAATGAAAAATTATTACAAAAATTATAAAGACCCATTGCTTTACAATGGCGATAAATTTTCAATAACAATCGACTCATATGGAGAAATAACTCAATTTTATCAATTAAAAAACGACAGCTAACACTGTATTAGCAAAAGCGGGCTTGAACATCCAAATTGAAAATTTGAATATTCTTCGCCGCCACTGCTTTTCAATTCCACAATTTTTCGTAATTTAGTTTCATTGAAAAAGCATTGGCTTCGTTTGGTCGAAACTGAACTTGCAGTTCATTTTTCGCCCG
>NZ_JBYVEB010000244.1:0-995 GCF_058117085.1 Chryseobacterium sp. CG10_8
TTTTAGTTGTAAAAGCCCGTCCTTCGCTAATACTTTTTCGTTGGCGGTAATGCTATCAAAACAAAATATAGACTAAATTATGGAAGAAAAAATTCAAGAAATTGATAAATATTTATCGATTTTAAGGCCTGAATACTATTCGCAACTAAACGAACCTTTAAATGACGAACAGCTTCATAAATTGGAAGAATATTATAAGATTGAAATTCCTAATGACTTAAAATTACTTTATAAATGGAAAAACGGTCAAAATCCAAACTGTTTTGAAGCATTTGTAAATAATTCAATGTTTATTCCCTTGCAACAAGCACTTTATGACGCATCTGAATTAACTTCTATGATTGGATACGACTTTGAAATTGAAAATTGGTGGAATGAAAATTGGGTTCCAATATTTCAAAATGGCGGAGGAGATAATATTTGTTATGATTTAAAAGGAATTTTCACAAACTTTAAAGGACAAATAATCGAATTTTGGCACGCAGATGATGACCGGAATGTGATTGCACCAACACTTGAAGCATTTTTAAATAAAATCGTTGAATTTTATAAAACTAAACAAAGAGATAGTTTTGATGAATTTTTTGAAATAGAAAAAATAGAGAACTACCCAAAGAAATTTATTGTAGAATAAAAAAAAGCACTACCGCCAACAGTGTATTAGCAAAAGCGGGCTTGAATACTCAAATTGAAAATTTGAATATTCTTCGCCACCACTGCTTTTCAATTCCGTAATATTTTTGTAAGTTTACTCCATTGAAAAAGCATTGGCTCAGTTTGGCTCATAATTGAACTTTCAGTTCACTTTTCGCCCGCCTTCGCTAATACTTTTTCGTTATCTACAACTGCCATTGAACAATTCGCGCGCTGAAAAAATTCTGATTTTGAGTGAATAAAATAAGAAACTGAATCTAGACCAAACTAAATAACTGTTGATGGTCTAAATTCATTTTCTAATCAGAGTGACTGAATTAAACTCGGAATCCAAATAATGC
>NZ_JBYVEB010000245.1:0-990 GCF_058117085.1 Chryseobacterium sp. CG10_8
TAATAACGGTAGTGGTACCACTGGGAGCGGAGAATATGATCCAAATGGAACAAACAGCACCGGAAGCAATACAACCGAAAATCCTGATGACCCTAATGATGCAGAAACAGAATTGGGTGGGATCCCAACGATACCTTTCGTTGGGATAACAAAAAATAAAACTCCATGTGAAAAAATAAAAGAAATAGGTGAACATAATACGACTAAAGCTCTTCTGCAAAATTTGAAAACTAAAACCAATGCGGGTAAAGAGTTTGGACACATTTTACAAGAGAATGGTGGGCAAATAGATAATGTCCCTGTAGAAGGAGAAGTAGGACAAGGGAATATTGAATTTAATATTAGCAGCAGCGGAGGTCAGATTGATGGCTATATCCATTCACATTATCCGAGCCTTTTATCAATATTTTCATCAGGGGATATTGCAACTATTGCAATGCTTCATCATAATGGATTTATAAAAGATACTGATACTTTTATAATGGGAGTTGTAACTTCATCCAACACGCAATATTTAATGGTAATTGACGATATTACAAAGTTTACTACTTACGGACAACAGTTTCTTCTTCCTGATGGACGGATTAATAAGGATTTCAGTAGTAATTATGGAATATGGGTATTTAGAGAATACAAGATAAAGCAAAATGGATTGTCAGCAGACAACGAATTAGGTTTTGTTAAGATGCTTTTGGACAAAGAAAGTGGATTGAAGGTATTGAAAGGTTCTAATGATTTTTCGACTTGGGAAGAACTTGGAATAAAAAGCAATGGAGAATTAGATAAAAAACCGTGTAATTAAAACAAATAGAAAATGAAAAGCGTAATGAAATTACTTAATATATTATTTTTAATAATGATATTTAACACTTGTTCGGCACAACATGTGCAAGACCCTAATGCAGATAAGTTTGCTGGAACATGGAAATGGGGAGATACTAATAATGGACTAACATTGGTCATGAAAAAAGAAAATAATGTCAGAGTTTT
>NZ_JBYVEB010000246.1:0-983 GCF_058117085.1 Chryseobacterium sp. CG10_8
TTGAATATCCGTTTTCAATCATAATCCTGTAATATTAGCAATAACAAGCCTTTCAAAGAGTCTGTCCCCAAAATATCTTCTATTGAGTTTGTAAATAAATTCATTGAGGTACAATTGAAGGTACTTCCTTTTTATTTTGTGGTAATTACCAAGCAAGTTTCTTTTGGCGTTGCTAATGGCTATATGAACCCATTTCAATGTTTCTTCTGTTGTTTCTTTTGAACTTTTTTCCACAATATGAAGTTCTACAAAATCTGCAATATCAACATAAGAAGTACTTTTATCTGTAAAAACTATACTTTGGCTATCAATAGATTCCTTTATTGTTTCATTAATGTCTTCGCTAGAATGTCCATCTAAAACTTTAGCTTTAAAATATCGAACATGCTTTTCCTTTTTTCCTGTCACTACATCTTCTAATGGGGTAGATTCTGCCATCATGGCTACGTTTTGTTTCCCGACTGCGCCTTTCCCTCTTATCCCTTTCTCTTGTTCTATTTCGCTAGATTCTACTGTAAAGTAAGCTTCGTCAAACTCAATCATTCCCTCTAAGGTATATCTTGCATCACGATTCCCCATCGCCTTCCTTAGCTTATGTACCATTGCCCAAACGGGTTCATATCGCTTCAAACCTAACTGTTTTTGAATTTCTTTTGCCGAAAATCCTTTCTTCGTTACACTCATTAAAAACATCGTCTTATACCATATCAAAAACGATAGATTCGAGTTCTGCATAATGGTACCGCTTCGTAAAGAAATTCTACTTCTACATTTCTTACATTGGTATTGCCAAATACTCTTGATCCAAAAATGTTCTTTGCTTCCACATTTGCAAACCACTCCAAGTTGGTCTCTCTGCTGTTTGAAATGATTTCTGCAATCCTCTTCGCTGCCAAAGTGTGCCGTAAAACTAAATAAATTCATAATAATTGACTGATAGATAAACAAATATACAAAAATATTACTAATTACGGATATTCAAA
>NZ_JBYVEB010000247.1:0-969 GCF_058117085.1 Chryseobacterium sp. CG10_8
TAATTTTAAAAGCAAAATTCAATTCAATCCAACTTTATTTTGAGGGAGAAAAACGTTTGAACTGAAGCTATTCGAAATTCATAGAAAACGGAATTCTAAATCGGTATCTAATGTTTTCACCTTTGAAAATAGCAGGTGAGAATTTTTCTGGAAGGAGATATAATGCGATTTCAGCCTGTCTGTTGAAGGAATGATTGTCTCCTGTTGCATGGACATCACTCACTGTTCCATCTCTTTCAACAACGAAGACGACTTCGGTTTTGAGAGTTTTGTCCTGTTCTTCCCTAACAGCTCCGGTATAGAATATTTCGCCAATTTTTTGTCGCATCAAGTCTAATCCACCTGGATATTCTGCGGCTTTATCATATTCGCTTTTTTGGTTCGGTTTCAAAACTATTTCAGGAATAGTCTCAATTGAATTTTTCGAAAGATCTTCGCGATTTTTGACTGAGATAAGTGCGCCAATATAAGCAGTATTTTGGATGCTATCCATTTTACTCATAAAGAGGTAGAAATCTTGTAGAAGCAAGTTTTTTTCGTCAGCCGTTTCTTTACTGTCAATTTTTTTCCGAAACTCCTTACCAATCATTGTACGTTGATAATCGTAATATTCTTTGACTCTCCGGAATTCCTGTGTCTGTTGAGCATTGAGGGAGGCCAGAGAAAAGAGCAAAGCAAGGACAAATATATTTTTCATAGGTTGTTAAAACGATTTAAAGATATGAAAAATTGTGGTACCCCACTTCAGTTGAAGAGCCTGTTGAAAATGATTGCAAAATATTTCAGTGATAACTTCTTATTCAAGAGGGGTTCGAGGATATTTTAATATAGAAAATTTTTAGTTTTCAAAAAAATAAGGAACTACTCGATGAAATATTAGCTTGACTAAAATGTTTTAAATAAAAATTAACAGGCTCTAAGTGAATGAAAACTTTTTTCGTTGTGTCACTGCCTTTATATATATAATAA
>NZ_JBYVEB010000248.1:0-963 GCF_058117085.1 Chryseobacterium sp. CG10_8
TAATATAATAATCAATTGGAAAGAACAGTACTTTAATCTTCTATGTCAAAAAAGAATTAATTATAATAAGTGTTATTAAAAATGAAAAGTCTTTTTTTTCTCCTATTAGTGATATTATGTAATGCGCAGTATAATGTTAATGTTTCACAAAAACATATATATATCGGTCAATATTATTATTATGGAAATGATTATAAAAGGGCTTTTGTAGAGTATCAAAAGGCATTTGAGTTAAATCCTTATGCGCTAAAAAGTAATATTGAGATTTTCACTAAAGTTTGTTTTGAATTAAATAAAGTAAAAGCTTTAGAAAAAGCAATTTATCGATCATCTTATTATAACTTATTTTCGGAAGAGTATTTTAGTGGTGGTAGTGTATCATTATACAAGGACAGACCTCCTTTTGATAAGATTATTCAGGGTGAAATTTCGATATTAAAAAATAATTATTACAGTAATATTGATAATATTTCAAAGATAGAATTGGAGAAAGAGGTTGCAAGGCTTGGCGTTGCAGATCAATACCTAAGAATTTTAATTGCAAAAGGAGAAGATGAAAAGTACTTGAATAGGTTGATGTGGAAAGAGGATTCTCTTAATGTTTCACAATTAATTGACCTAACTAGGAAATACGGATGGTGTGATAGTGCTAGAATAATTCTATGGCATCAGAGGGGGATCTATGGGCAAAATAATTTTGTTTGGGATTATTTTGTTCCGTTTTTCAAGGATCAAGTATCGAGAGATTTGGTTAGTAAAAGTATTTTAGTTGAATTTGAACGAGATATGTCAATCAGAAATGGTGTTCCTTTTAAGTTTGATTATTTACCATTTCAAACATACACTGTTGAAGATATTCGGAAGATAGACGAAAATAGAAAGAGCGTTGGAATGCCTCCTCTATATTTTAATAAGTATATAGACAGTAATTACGAGCTACCAAAAGATTATAATTATAATCCC
>NZ_JBYVEB010000249.1:0-960 GCF_058117085.1 Chryseobacterium sp. CG10_8
CATTTCAAGATAATAATTCAAAAGACATTGAAGCTAAACAACTATTCATTCAAAAATATATCAAAAGAAATCCAAACTCATTTGTAGCTTTTTGGGAAATTGTAAACGATTTTTCAAAATTTGGATTTGACAAATCCTATGTGAAAAATTTATCCTTTTTTTCCAAAAATATCAAATCAACATTCAGCTATATTGAGTTTAAAAGATTAATTGATACTGAAAACTCAACAAATGTTGGCGGAAATTTTCCTGATATAATTTTTGATAATAATAATAAAATTGTAAAATCAGATTTCGCAAAATATGATTTGACATTAATTGATTATTGGTCTACAAGTTGTAAACCTTGCATTCAAGACCTTCCAAAGCTTGTTAAACTTTATGAAAGTTACAGAAATAAAAATGTTAATTTCATTAGTGTTACAGATGAAAATGAAAAAGAAAGAATTGACTTAGCAAATAATATTTTAAAAAAGAATAATGTTACTTGGGAAAATTATTTCGACATTAAGGAAGAATTTCCTAAAAAATTAAATGCTGCTGGTTATCCTTTACAAATTTTAGTGGACAGGAGCGGAAAAATTATAGCAAGAAAAATGGGAGAATTAGACCAAATTAATGAAGAAATAAAAAAGTATATTCAATAATACTGCTGCCAACAGTGTATTAGCAAAAGCGGGCTTGAATACTCAAATTGAAAATTTGAATATTCTTCGCCACCACTGCTTTTCCGTTTCGTTATTTTTTTGTAATTTCACTTCACCGAAAAAGCATTGGCTCAGTTTGGTTGAAAACTGAACTTTCAGTTCACTTTTCGCCCGCCTTCGCTAATACTTTTTCGTTGGCAGCAATTTTATTAATAAACACCGCAATGACTGAAAAGTTAATAAAAGAAAAATCTACTTTAAGGAAAAAAGCAGATGAAATTAAAGATTTGAATTAGGCATTTAAGCAATAATT
>NZ_JBYVEB010000250.1:0-951 GCF_058117085.1 Chryseobacterium sp. CG10_8
AGCAGCAATGTTGCCAAAATATCGTTTAAAGAGATGAAAATTTCACAAATATTTTTGCTTTTATTTTCTGTTTTTTCGTTTGGACAGAATAGTGATTTAAAAATTAAAATTATTAATGATACTATTAAAAAAGTTTCTTTTTACGAAAATTGTAATATAATCTATTCAATAAAAAACACATCAACAAAAACTTACGTTCTTATTTTGGATTCTGATAACTTTAATGAAGCTCAATATGAACCTGTAGATTCAATATTCGTAGGATTACCAGATTATCATGTTTATGAAAATGAAAGTGAAATGACTCCACAATTTAGTTTCGGAAGCCATGATTATATAGAATTTTTTGATTTTGACAAGCATTCTAATTCATTAAATGAGTTCGCAACAAAATTTTCAAATTTTTATAACAATGAATACGATACAAAAATAGCATATAGAATTTCTCAAAAGTTAATTGTTTTAGGACCGGGTGAGGAAAAAATATTTACTACCAAAATTAACTTTCCAAATTATAGAATGCGTTATTATAATATGACTGATAAGGGAAAATATTATTTTCAAATTTCTTTGTACAACCCTAAAAATATTTCAAAAGGATTTACGGAAAAAATAATTGATAAAGAAAAAAAAGTTACAATCTTTGAAGGAAGAATTAGATCTAATATTATTACACTCATTTACGAAGTTTATAAAGAATGGAAATAAAAACACTGCTGCTAACATTGTATTAACAAAAGCGGGCTTGAATACTCAAATTGAAAATTTGAATATTCTTCGCCGCCACTGCTTTTCAATTCCACATTTTTTTGTAATTTAGTTTAACGAAAAAAGCAATTGCTAAGGTTGGTCTTAGTTGTACTTTTCGGGTGTAAAAGCCCGCACTTCGGCAATACTTTTTCGTTAGCGGTAATAGTATCAAAACACTGTCTAAACTGAAAATCTAATGAC
>NZ_JBYVEB010000251.1:0-940 GCF_058117085.1 Chryseobacterium sp. CG10_8
GCGGAAAGTGATAAAAAACGAATTCCTCATCTACAAATTGTAGTAATTTTCTTAAATTTGAATTATAAATTAATTAAATGAAATCTGAAGAAATACAAGACCTTTTCCTAAAATTCGAAGATGCAGCAGCTGAATTAGAAGGAGTTGAATGTTGGAGTGCACGTGATTTACAAATATTATTAGGTTATAGCAAGTGGGAAAATTTTGAAAAAGTAATAGTTAAAGCAAAAGATGCTTGCAAGAATGTTGGAGAAGAAGTCGAATATCATTTTCCTGACATCAGGAAAACGATATCAATGCCAAAAGGTGCTGAAAAAGAAATTGATGACATTTTATTGACAAGATACGCTTGTTATTTGATTGCCCAAAACGGAGATAGTAGAAAACAAGAAATTTCCTTTGCTCAAAATTATTTTGCTGTACAAACAAGACGAGCTGAAATTGTAGAACAAAGACTTTTAGAATATGAAAGAGTTAAAGCTCGAGAAAAACTTAGTCAAACAGAGAAACAATTATCAGGTGTTTTATATGAAAGAGGCGTAGATAGTCAAGGCTTTGCAATAATTAGGAGTAAAGGAGACCAAGCGTTATTTAGACTTAACACTCATTTATTGAAAAAGAAAATGGGGGTTCCTGAAAATAGACCTGTTGCAGATTTTTTACCAACGATTAGCATTAAGGCAAAAGATTTAGCTGCTGAAATGACGGGACTTAATGTTCAAAGTAAAGATTTGAAAGGACAAGCTAAAATTGAAAAGGAGCATATTGAAAATAATTTAGCGGTTAGAAATATGCTTACAAACAGAGGTATAATTCCAGAAAATTTACCACCTGCAGAAGATGTAAAAAAACTTCAAAGAAAATTAAATGGAGACGAAAAAAAAGTACTAAAAGAAACAAAAAAGAAACCACCTCAGAAAAATTAACAGCACCTTCCGCT
>NZ_JBYVEB010000252.1:0-927 GCF_058117085.1 Chryseobacterium sp. CG10_8
AAAAATTTGTTAAATGATTTGAAGAATTTATGATTAAGATTATTTCAACATATTTTGAGAAAAACACGGAGGAAGTAATAGATTATATACTTGCAAATAATCTCTCTTTTGAGAGGATCAATTATGAGGAGTATCCATATTCAATCCATATTTGTAATGAAGTAATTGTTCCGAGGAGTAATAATACTCATTGGCACAGACGAGGTAGAGCCAATTTTATTCCCAATAGGAAAAGTTATCCTTCTGAATTTTTGCAATATCTTCGAGGAGAAGAAAAAATTTTAATTGATGCATATGAGTGCTTTAATAGTGAGAGATATTTTGGAAGTTATCTGAGAGAGGAGAGACATAACAAATTGCTTGATTTGAAAATTGCAGGTGAAGTCGGTTTGAAAATTCCAAATAGTTTATGTACCAACAATAAAATAGACTTATTAGAATTCATTAAAAAGAATAAGAAAATTGTTACCAAAGCTCTAAATTATAGTTTTTCATATTCTAATGAAAAGTACTATTGTAATTCTTTTCTAACTAAGGAAGTTATTGACAAAGATATTAAAAGCCTTTCTGAATTTTTTGTTCCCGCATTTTTTCAGGAGAAAATCGAAAAAAAATTTGAAGTAAGAGTATTTTATTTCAATACTAATTTATATCCAATGGCAATTTTTTCGCAAAATGATTCAAAAACCCAGATTGATTTTAGAAATTATAATAATGAGAAACCAAATAGAAATGTACCATTTAGTTTCCCCAAAAATATATACAATAAAATATTGAAGTTTATTGCGAAAAAGAAATCAAATACTGGCTCAATTGATATGATTTATTCAGTGAATGATGAGTTTGTTTTTTTGGAAGATAATCCGATGGGACAATACGATTGGGTAAATAAATTTTGTAACTATTATATTGAAAAAGAAATATTTA
>NZ_JBYVEB010000253.1:0-913 GCF_058117085.1 Chryseobacterium sp. CG10_8
AACCATTCGTTGATGTTGTTGGTAACATAAACGTGCCGCCTTGGCAAATTGGAGCTACTTGTGTGAAAGTTGGAGTAACAGGATTATTGCACCCTCCTTCCATTGGATAACACAATTGTTGCACTGGATTCAAGTACATATGTACAGCTGCATTTGATAAACTTGCAATTTCTACAATTAACTTCGAAGTTGAATATGAAGTAATATTCGTTGCGATTTTATACGACAAAACTCCATTATATATCTCAGTACTAATATTGTTAAATGATAGATTTGCTACCAAGTTAATATTAGGATGGTACAATTTTACAGTAGCACTATTACCAACCCATTCACTAACTGGAATATAAATTACGTAGCTTGCATTATTCCTATTAATACAAATACCGTCAGCTTTATCAATACATAATTCTTGATTTGTAAAATCATTCCACTGACTCTCTGGTAAAGGAGCTAACGTATTCGATACTGCTGCATTTTGCGTTCCACTTACTTCATAGGTTAAAGTCTGATCCCAATTACTTGTATTTGCTGCCTTAATGTAATAATATTGTTGTCCATCTTTAGTAACCGTTGTCAAATCTCCAACATTATAAGTAATTGGGCTGATTGCATAATTATTGTTTGGATGATAAACCTTTAGTACTACTGATGGACTATTCCACTGGCTCACAGGTATCAAGATATCTGCATAACCATGATGTAAACGGCTAAAACATACATCTGCCTTCGGTACACATGCTTCAGATGTTCCTGCTGCAGTCCACTGACTCTCTGGTAAAGAAGCCAAAGTATTTGATACTGCGGCATTTTGCGTTCCACTTACTTCATAGGTTAAAGTATCATTCCTATAAGGATTATTTGCTGCCTTAATGTAATAATATTGTTGTCCATCTTTAGTAACCTTTGTCAA
>NZ_JBYVEB010000254.1:0-911 GCF_058117085.1 Chryseobacterium sp. CG10_8
GAGCCTGTTTAAATTTTGTTCAATAAATTTTTTATAGCAGATAATTTGACCATATTTTCAGAGGTTTCCATCAGAAGTTCATAATTCCTACACAATCTTCGGTCGTTATCAAACCAAGAAAACGTACGTTCTATAATCCACCTTTTGGAAATAGGATTGAAACCATCCTTTTTATCATCATTTCTCATAACCACATTAATCAAATATCCAAAACGATTCCTCACTTGTTCTATAATTTCCCCTCTGTATCCTCCATCTGCAAGAATAACCTTTATTGGGCTTAAAAAATACGTCAATGTTCTCATTAAAAATTCTGCCGCCTTGCTGTCGTGGACATTGGCTACGGTTACCATTATTGTCAATAAAAATCCATTTTTGTCTACGACAACATGTCTTTTGATTCCTTTCACTTTCTTGTTTCCATCATAGCCGTTTAATGAACGATTATTGCCCCATTTTACGCTTTGACTGTCCATGATTCCCAAACTCGGGTCACAGTTTTGATTTCTTTTAATTCTGACTCTTTCCCTCAATTTTGAGAGTAATAAATCAAACTCCTCTGCATTAGACCATTTCGAATAATAGTAATACACCAATTGCCATTTGGGAAAATCTCCTGGCAACAACCGCCATTGACAGCCCGTCTTTATTAAATACATAATAGCGTCCCAAATCGTTCGTAGACAATATTTTCGCTTTCTATTATCAAATTCTAAAGTCTTTTTTATAAATTGCCACTGATTGTCAGAAATGTTGGTTGAATAATTTTTCATGATGTAACTTAATTGATTAACAACTAACAAGTTACGAAAAATATTTAATATAAAAAACTGACAATCATTCTTTTATGCAAATATTTCAACTAATATAACCTTCATAAACTTTTTTCAATTTAATTTTTAAACAGGATC
>NZ_JBYVEB010000255.1:0-919 GCF_058117085.1 Chryseobacterium sp. CG10_8
AATATTTTTGTAAGTTTACTTCATTGAAAAAGCATTGGCTCAGTTTGGTTGAAAATTGAACTTTGACTCCGTCGAACCACTTCGTTAGGTTTCAGTTCATTTTTCGCCCGCCTTCGCTAATACTTTTTCGTTAGCAGAAATTTTATGAACATACAAATACCTGACAAACTTTATAAATTTTTGATATTATTATCAATTTCTTTAACAATTTTTGTTTATTTTAAAAATGAAGAGATAAGGAATTCAGATATTACTTATTTAGTTGAAAGAAATAAATTAATAGATTCATTAGAAATCATAAAATTAGAAAAGGTTCTATCAGAAAATGAATTAATTAATAAATCAGATGATTTAGCAAAAAAATACAATCTAAAAAATCCTTTAAAATTAGAATCGGATTCATCATTAGCATTCAATAGACTATATAATTCATCAGAAACAGAACAGCAAGTAAATGACATTTTGTATTCTGATTGGCAAAAATATAGGAATAAATCAAACGAAATTTTATTAATAAGAAAGAAGATTGATTTAATAGAAGAGAATCAAAATATCAGTAGTAGCTTGAATGACCAAGAATACAAATGGTTAATCATTATTGCATCAATTTTAGCAGGAGTTTTAATAGCTGAAGGAATTTCCCGGTGGATTAAATACGAAAGAAACGATAAAGTTAATGAAGATTTAAGCAAAAAAATATATTCAAGATGTCAAAGTTGCTATAAATACTTCTCTTCATTTAGAAACTATTCTGATAATGAAGATAAAACGACAAATTATGCTTTTTGTAAAGAGTGCTTTGACAAAGGTAATTTTACGGAGATGTATAAATCTGTTGAAGATGTTTACAAAGAAGTTGATAAAACTGAAAAATCAGAGTATGAGAAAAAAACTATTTGAATTAGGCATTTAAGAACTA
>NZ_JBYVEB010000256.1:0-893 GCF_058117085.1 Chryseobacterium sp. CG10_8
TCTTGTGCTTCTTCTACAGGATTAGGATAGGTCGTTCCAGCATCGGGATTTGTTCCACTATTAGTTGGTTCTCCACCGCCGTCATAAGGATTAGTTGGTTCTCCACCACCAGATACAGGATCATCAACTTCTTCACAAACCAACACATTGATTACATATTGAACAGGTTTTCCCGCCGCACAATTGCACTCGGAAATATTGGTATGTCCTGGATGACATTTGCAAGGTTCTGTATAGGTTTGTTGTTCCCAATTACAATTGTTATAAGTACCAACTTTAAGTAATGCTCCGCTTCCGTATGTTCCTTTTGTAAGTTCTGTTGTTGTAACTTTGTTATCAAAACTGATTTCATTCCCCAAATTTATTTGCTGTTTGTCTTGAGCAGTAAGATTGTAAGTATTTACAAATTCTTTGTAGGTTCCGTCGGGTTCAAGGCTTAGAATTAAATTTTCAACAGGAGCGTTGATTGCGGAATTGTTTCTTTTGATGTTGAAGGTGTAGGTATGATAAGCTCCATATTGAATAAAGATAACTTGGTCGGTATCAATAGAAACACTATCTCCATAATTCACTATTTTTCCAAAAGCATTTTTGTTGTTTTGTTTTTTTAGGATATTTTTAGCTTGGGAAAGTTTGGGAAGAATTTTATTTTTGTGGGAACTTTCGCTAAGTTTAATAATTTTAGAAGTAAGTTCAAAATTTTTGGATTGTTCTGAAATTTGTTGTTCTTGCAAGAAATCGTTTCTACAGGAATTAATGATTGCAAGACAAAGCAAAAATAGCGCACCAAGATAAATGAATTTGTTTTTTGTCATAGGTGTTTTTTTTGATTTGGTTAATACTCGTTTTCGTTGGTTTTATGCGGTATGTTTGGACACCATTTCTGCCAACGA
>NZ_JBYVEB010000257.1:0-890 GCF_058117085.1 Chryseobacterium sp. CG10_8
TAACGAAAAAGTATTAGCGAAGGCGGGCGAAAAGAGAACTGAAAGTTCAATTTCGACGAGACGAAGCCAATTGCTTTTTCTTGGAAACTAAATTACAAAAAAAGTTGGAAAGAAATGCAATTGGCGGCGAAGAATATTCAAATTTTCAATTTGAGTATTCAAGCCCGCTTTCGCTAATACCGTGTTAGCCGTAGTTTTTTTTAATCCCTAAAATGCACTGTTTCTACAGACAATTGAACACTATCATTCACCTTTTCAAATAATAATTTTTCAGCAAATCCGACAATACCGTTCTCATTTTTGTTTTTCGGAGTTTCAAAATAGTAATGATTTTTATTTTTTTGCAAATCTGCAGTTGATTCACGAATTATTTTATTACTTACTGTGTCCAAAATCCTGTATGTTACTTCGTGTTTTTCTTTTTTAGGCTCATTCATTTTTTTGTTTAAATGTTCGGGAAAGTAGAACTTTACTCTAAATTTACCGTTTGTATTTTCAATAACATAATATCTACTAAGCGATTTTACCATTATTCCATCCAAATAGACTTTAACTTGATTTATTTTTTCTTTATTCAGAATAACATATTCAATTTCAATAATTTCATCCTTTTTTTTACTTTTTATTTTCCACCATCCCTCTCTTTTATTATGGTTTCTGTTAAAGTTTCCTCTAATAAAATATTCTGGATTATCACCTAAAACTTTTGTTATAGAATCATTAATTTCTGTTTCCGTAACCGTATAATTTTTCAAATTTGTCAATTCAAATAAATTTAGAATTGGAAGTTTTGTTTTTTTTTGACAAGAAACTATAAAAATTGCGACTAAAAGTGAAAGTAAAGTTTTAGACATTTTCTTTTATTGGAAAGTTTTTTTAAAATTACGGCT
>NZ_JBYVEB010000258.1:0-866 GCF_058117085.1 Chryseobacterium sp. CG10_8
CAAACTCTGTTGGTAAGGAACAACGATGGAATACAAAATGTAGATACCTACTATGTATATAATGAGTACAACCAACTCGCTTTTGTAATATCTCCCCTAGCTTCTAATGTTTTTAAAAATTTACCAGCTGGAGCAAATGTTGCCGCAACAGATACCAACCTGAATGAACTCTGCTACCAATACCGCTATGATGGGAGAAACCGTTTAGTAGAAAAAAAACTACCAGGAAAAGGATATAATGCTCAAACTGGGCTGTGGACATGGGAGTCTCTTGTGTATGATAAAGCAGATCGTCTTGTGCTAACTCAAGATCCCAATCTTCAGTTGCAAGGTAAATGGTTGTTGACCAAATATGATCAATTTGGAAGAGTGATCTATACCGGAATAATACCAGGAGGTGATAGAGCCAGTATGCAAGGGCAAGCTGCCAATGTTCTCATTACAGAAAGCCGAAGTATGGGAGGATTTACAAAAAACGGAATACAGATTTATTATACAAACAATATGTTCTCTAGCATTGAAACCGTATTGTCAGTAAATTACTATGATACATACCCAGCTATTCCAAACTCGGTTACTCTACCTTCATCTGTTCTTAGTGATAATGCTCAAAATAGCAGCATATCTACCAAGTCTCTTCCAACAGCGTCTTTTGTTAAAAACATAGAGAATGATAATTGGACACAGAACTATACTTGGTATGATAACAAAGGACGAGCGATTGTAACACATAGTATCAACCATTTAGGTGGATATACCAGAACAGAATCTGAATTAGATTTTGCAGGCGTGGTGAAGAAGACAAAGACTACTCATAAGCGATTAGATACCGATGCCGTAAGAACTATTGAAGAAAACTTCACTTA
>NZ_JBYVEB010000259.1:0-830 GCF_058117085.1 Chryseobacterium sp. CG10_8
AAATGTAAAATTCACATTCCCATTATTAGTTGAGTTAGCTGAATTAGAAGTAATCCCTGCTTGCACACCGGAATTATTTGTAAATGCTATACTATAACCAAAATATGCGGTTGGTATTGTCCCTAACCCTATGACGCCTAATTTATTAAATTGAAAAAAATTGACACCTTGATAAGTAAATGCTGTATTCGTAGATGAACCTGGACCTGAAGTTCCTCCGACAACTATACTAAAATTTCCAATGCATACTTTTGGAGTTTGACCATCTATGGTATAAGTAACAAACTCGCTAACAGCATTACAAGTAGTAATCGCACCCACATTTGTAGCTGGTGCACTTCCTATATAAGTAATCTCCCCAGAAGTTTGCACATTATCAATATCATAACCATCTATTGTAAATAGAGCTGAATTTGAACAAATTGTCGTAACAAAACTAAAACTTCCATTGGAAATCGTCTGAATATTATTTTGGAAATAGTTGGTTTGATTAGGTAGATCCATTACAATATAACCATTGGTAACATTATTTCCGGTACAATTAAGCAGGGTTCCAGAAATGGTCATGGTTTGTATGGTTGAACTCGCAATTGATTGTGACAAATTATTAACCGATGCAGGCGAAAATGAACCTATACTTCCAGAGTAAATCACCATGTTGCATTGATCATAAACTTTCATCTCCAAATTTTGATTAGCGATTACCAATCCAGAGACAACACCGCTCATATTGCTAATGCCATTAACTTCATATGCCATAGATGCTGTTTTTAATCCCACTCTCAATCCAACCAAAGGTTGATTGTTAGAATTTACAAGTGTTAAATTTA
>NZ_JBYVEB010000260.1:0-825 GCF_058117085.1 Chryseobacterium sp. CG10_8
TCTTTATTATCTTTTAAATTCAAATTATTTCGTAGTACTTCATAAGCCTTTTTAATGAAAACCTGTTGGACTTGTGCATGTAAATGAGCTTCAGGTTCTTCTATTAGAATCAAGTGTAGTGGTTCTATAACTTCATCGTCAGTTATTGCATTTTTTCCAACCTTCATCCATTCATCCCTAAAACGTATTAATTTAAAAATGATTGAAATAAGATTTTGATATCCTAAACCATTATACTTTTCTGGCAATGATAAATCTTTGTCGAGGTAATACTTTACTGCTGAATCATGTTGAAGACCGTCAGAAGTTGAAACTTTAGTCGATAATTGAATTTGAGGATTACCGAATCCCGGATAATTCAATCCTTCAAGTTCTGAAAGAGATGTCTTAAAACTTTCTTTCAAATTCTTATCAAAATCATCTTGAGCATTATTGATTGACTCTAATGCATCTATATCTTTTTCAGTTGGTTCTAATGTTGGATTAAGATGCTTATCATAATAAGCTCTTAATTGTGAAGATAGATTCCTGCTATTATTACTCTCGACTGTTTCTGAATTGGCATCACTGAATCCTCGTTGAGCATTAATAATATCTATTTTTATTAACCCTTTTAAAACATCTCCTTCTAACGCTATATTATTATCTAACAATTCTTGCTTTTCATCATATTTATGAGGATCAAGCAAATAAGTTTTGATTGTAAAATGAGCATTAAGTTTACGTTCACAAAAATCCCAAAATGTCTTTGGCCATAGTTTAAAGTCTTTTCCTTTTTCTTGTGATAGCTTGTTTGATTTATTATAAAGAGCTATGAATTCTTTT
>NZ_JBYVEB010000261.1:0-812 GCF_058117085.1 Chryseobacterium sp. CG10_8
AACGAAAAAGTATTGCCGAAGTGCGGGCTTTTACACACCAAAAGTTCAATTTTCCCTGACTTTAGCAATTGCTTTTTTGTGAAACTAAATTACAAAAAAATGTGGAACAAAAAAGCAATTGCGACGAAAAATGCAGAATCTCTCAATTTTCACTTCAACCCCGCATTTTGGCAATACACTGTTAGCTGTAGTATTTTTGAATAATAATTGATATTGCTAATCCAAATGAAATAATTGCAATCATTAATAAAATTCCCCAACCTTCATTTTTTATTTTTATTGAATTTGAATTCTCTGTTGTTCTATTCACAGCAATTAAAAGCTTTTTATACAATTCTTCATAATTTGAAATTTCAAATGAATTAAATCTAATTTGCTTTCCATTGCTCAATTTTATGAGACATTTTTTTCCATTATGAATATTGTAAGTTGAGTTTTTAACTTTAGGATTTACATTAAATTCTGATTCTTCAATATTAGAAATATTATCTAATGGTATAATTTTTCTAATCAATAATAAAGGTAGATTTATGATTAAATTTTGATTAGTCAATGTTATAGTTTTGACCTTTAAAATTAATATCGAATTCCATAAACAAAAAAATATAAAAATTGCTAAAATTGAGTAAAACATAATTTTTTCCGTTTGAGTGTCAATTTTATTTTGCACTGTAAATTGAGAATTGTAAGTTAAAAATGCCATAAATCCAAAGAAAATCACTCCAACAATACCAAAAAAAATAGAGATTGGATTTGGATATGTTTTAATTAGTATTTTTTGGGGAATAGTGGTCATAATATTACAGCTAACG
>NZ_JBYVEB010000262.1:0-807 GCF_058117085.1 Chryseobacterium sp. CG10_8
AACGAAAAAGTATTAGCGAAGGCGGGCGAAAAGTGAACTGAAAGTTCGATTTTCAACCAACTGAAGCCAATGCTTTTTCGGTGAAGTGAAATTACAAAAAAATAACGAAACCGAAAAGCAGTGGCGGCGAAGAATATTCAAATTTTCAATTTGAGTATTCAAGCCCGCTTTTGCTAATACACTGTTAGCTGTTCGGCTTTTTATTTTCACTTATAAATTCAAATTCATTTTTTTCCATCTGTGTAATATGCCTTTGAGCGTGTTGGGCAAGAAAATAGATATATTCATAAACATCAATTTTACCTAAATCGTTTACAGTCATTGTCGTTTTATATAGAACTCCCTCTCCATTTTTAAGTTTTTCGAGATTATCTAAGCATTGATTAACTTGGTCTTTTAATTGTTGTCTTACTTCCTGCAATGTTTTGTCTGAATTTGGTTCCATATGTTCAGGTCTTATCCAATTAAAAGACTTGTGAAGTCCAACTTCGGTAAGTTTATCTCTCTGAAAACTATAGTTTTTTAATTCTTCTTCAATATTTAGTTGTGAAATATTTGCTAAGGATTTTTTAGTTCCTTTTTCAATTAATATTAACAAAAAATGATTTGTCAGACCAATGTGTTCTAAAATTTGGTTGATATTCCATCCTCCATTTTTTGGTGCATAATTTCTTAGTTCAGATTCCTTGTCAAACCATAAATCAACATTGTTGAATGTGGATTGTAAAAAAACTTTTATCTCAGTAATTATTTCTTGTATGTTCATTTTTAATTCCGGGGATTTTGGTTATAAGCTGACAGCTAACG
>NZ_JBYVEB010000263.1:0-784 GCF_058117085.1 Chryseobacterium sp. CG10_8
TTTATTTTAGATGATTTCTTCTATTCAATGATTGTTAATTATTCATTATATGCATTCAATTCTTGGGTTGTTGGAGATTGGATTGATGAACTCTTTCATAAAAATGACTCTTATCAGATTCCCATCGTAATAAACCCAAAGAGAGAAAATAAAGATAGTGGTTATGCAGGTATAATTGATGTAAATAATGAACAATATTTACTTCAACAAAGGCTTTTGTCTAATATTTTGAAACCTATTTCTGATGATAACTCTTCTCATAGAAAAATGGGAGATCATGGAACTGCTAAAAAATTGAAAATAAACGAAAATAAGGAAAGAAAATTTAATGTTATAGATACTTCACCCTCTCAGTTTATGTCAAATGAAAATGCTACATATGAAGAAAAAATGAGTTTTTTACAAAATTCCGATTTTGGAATTTTATTTGGACAATTTTTGGTTCATAATCCACTCGAAATCCTAAGTGAAACTAAGAAGCGATTTAATATTGATGGAATTACAATTCCAAACCAATACAAATTTGATACATACATTATTTACAAAATAATGAGTATTTGTGAAAAATATAAATCTTACGAAAAATTTGTCAATTCAGAAGTTGGAGAAAAAAGAACGAAATATACGATTGAAATCTCAAAATTTTTAAACTATATCGAAGAGAAACCCAGTCACATTACTTATAAATTGAAACAAACCATTAATTTCATTAGATTTTATTCTGAAATTTGGGAGCATTATGATTTTACAAATGATATTGATATTGAAGAATTATCGAAAAAAT
>NZ_JBYVEB010000264.1:0-751 GCF_058117085.1 Chryseobacterium sp. CG10_8
AAATAAATGTCTAAATTCTTATCTTCATTATTATTAATTGAAAAGCAATATAACGCATTAAGATTTTTAAGATTGCTTAGTGTTTGAATTGAAAAATTATGTATCAGTAAATTATTTAACCAAAGTTTTCTAAGATTACTCAGGTTTTCAATACCATCAATTGATTCAATATTGTTATTACTAACTTCTAATTCTCTTAAAGATTGTAAAGAAAATATATGATTTGAAATTTCATTCAATTTGTTATTTGCCAAATGAATACTTTTTATTTTTTTCAAATTGGAAATTTGGATTGGTACATTTTTAAGCTGGTTATTATTAAGATTCAATATTTGTAAGTTCTGCAAAGTGCAAATTTTTGCATAAAAAATTGAAATATTATTTCCTGATAAATCCAATGTTTCTAATCTTTTTAGTTTTTCAATTTCAGCAGGAATAGTTCTGATTTTATTATTTCTTAAAATTAATTTTTTTAAATTTTTTAACTCAAAAATTTCTTTGGGAATTTCTTTTAGATTTTGGTTAGATAAATCTATTTTAGACTGATTTCTATTTTCTATTTTTATGTTCATTCAAAATTTTTAAATTTGCAATTCCTTTGGAGGGAAGGTTATTAAATAAGGATAAATATCAGTGACAGGTTCACAAAGATAGGTATACTTATTTGCTTCGGCAACCTCACTATTTCAAACTTAGTTTGCCCGAGCCGCTGAGAAAGCACTCGGTTTTTTTTTTGAGCATAATTGCCGAT
>NZ_JBYVEB010000265.1:0-741 GCF_058117085.1 Chryseobacterium sp. CG10_8
ATTTACTTTGAGGTCTTCATTACTAACAGCCCCACTTCTGGAATAGATGGCTAACACAATACCCCCATCACGAGTAGGAACCATAGACTCGACCTGATCAGAACCTTTCCCTCCTATTACTAATTGAGAGATCTCTTTTCCTTCCTTATCTAAAATAGAAACAAACACATCTTTGGAGCCGAAGCTTTTTTCTCCTCTTTCAATACTTCCTGCTACAACATATCCTTTGTCGCCATTTAGAACCACTGCTTTGGCTTCTTCAAAGGCAGAAGTTCCTAAAGTACGTTGCCATTGTTCTTCCCCATTTTCAGAAACTTTAATAAGCCAAATATCGGAACCTCCTTTGCTTTCATCTTTTTTATCTAACCCTAGAGGTGATAACGTGGTGCCAGTAACGAGGAAGCTTCCATCTTGAGTTGCGGTTACTGAAGTGAGGAAATCATGGTTTTGACCTCCAAAATGTTTTTCCCAAACTTCACCACCTTGTTGATTGAGTTTGACTAAGTGAAAATCGTAGCCATTGTTTTGGGGTTTTCCTCCATCTGAACTAACAGAGGGCATTTTGGATTGCTGGATGGAACTCCCTGAAATAAGGAATTGTCCATCGACAGTAGTGGTAATCTGATTGAGAAAGTCTTGGGTAGAAGACTTGATGTCTTTTTGCCAGAGAACTTCTTGTGCGGAGATGCTAGCTATGCTCCATAGGAACAGTCCAACAGTAAATGTTTTTCGCATAAGAGG
>NZ_JBYVEB010000266.1:0-737 GCF_058117085.1 Chryseobacterium sp. CG10_8
ATTTCTAAAAATAAAACCAAAACTCCAGCAATTATTTGCGGTGTTTTTTTTCTGTTAGCGACGATTTATACGATGATTCAATTACCAACTCCAATATGGTTTTGGGTTTGTGGAATTGCTGTTTGGTTGATGGTGTTCGTTGGTTATCGTTTGGCTTTAACTTTCAAAAAATAATTAGATTATATGAAAATTTTAAAATACATTTTATTTGTTTTCCTTGGTTTTATTGCAGCTATTCTTGTTATTGCAGCGTTTATTGATGGACACTGTGAGTATAAGAAGTCAATTACCATTAATGCGCCAGTTGAAAAAGTATGGCAGAATAACAGTTCTCTTAAGGCGATGGATCAATGGAGTCCTTGGAACAAATTAGATCCCAATATGAAGAAAACATGGACTGGGGAAACAGGAATGGCTGGTGAGAAGGAGTGTTGGGAAGGAAACGAAGCTGCAGGAAAAGGTTGCCAAGAAGTTACAAAGATTGATGTGGCAAATAAGAAGATTGAAACAAGAATCCAGTTTTTGACACCGTATGAAAGTGAAGCAACTTCTTTCGTAACTGTAGTTCCAGAAGGTAGTGGGAGCAAAGCAACTTGGGCTTTTATCACAGAAGTTCCTTATCCTTGGACGATAACAACATTATTCTTTGATATGGAAAGTGCGATTGGAAAAGATTTTCAAGAAGGAATGGAAAATTTAAAGAAAATTTCAGAACAATAAACGATATAATTATTTTT
>NZ_JBYVEB010000267.1:0-726 GCF_058117085.1 Chryseobacterium sp. CG10_8
TAAAATATTATACTTTTCCCATGTTGTTAATTTATTTTTATTGCAATTCAAATAGTATTCGATTTGTTTTAGACATTTTTCTCTTTCCTCAATCACATAAAAAGCAATATTAGTAATAAGCTCTTCTTCGAAATTTATTATTTTGTTTCTCAATCGATGAAGTTGGACCCTAAAATTATTTTTACCATATAACTCAATTATAGATTCAAAATTATTAATTTCAATGTTTAAATTGAAAATAGGGTTAATACAGTCATAAATTTCTCCCCATTCAAATCGTTTCTCTTCAATCTGTGAGATAGGCAACGTTGTTTCGTCAAAAATCATCATACTTTGTTTTAAAATGGCCGACAACGAAAAAGTATTAGCGAAGGCGGGCGAAAAATGAACTGAAAGTTCAATTTTCAACCAAACTGAGCCAATGCTTTTTCGGTGAAGTGAAATTACAAAATATTAACGAAACCAAAAAGCAGTGGCGGCGAAGAATATTCAAATTTTCAATTTGAGTATTCAAGCCCGCTTTTGCTAATACACTGTTAGGCGATGTATTTTTTATTAATAGATTACCAATTCTCCTTCCATAACTTCTTCATAAATATGATCAATATGGTCAAATCCACTGTTTATATTCCATTTTTCATTATAAATAAATGATAGAAATCCTCCAATATACGGTCTTGTCTTATTGTTTAGTATAGGATAAATATATTCAAGTCTTATAGATAA
>NZ_JBYVEB010000268.1:0-724 GCF_058117085.1 Chryseobacterium sp. CG10_8
TTCTTTTTAATAAAAGTATTATATTTGAGCATCAGAATAAAGATTTTTTGAAAAAAACACGAATCTATTAATGGAAAAATCTGAGAAACTGCGAGAATTACTCTTGCAAAAAGTTCAACTTGGAGAGGAGGAACAACTTGAATTGATTTCGCACTTAGAAGAGGTAGAATATCCAAAAAATAAGGTCATTCTAAAGGAAGGGAAAATCGCAGAATATGTCTATTTTATTGTTTCAGGAAGTGTCCGGTTTCATTGTATAAATTCGATGGGTGAAGAAACCAATGCTTATTTTTTGTTTGAAAATAATTTCTTTAGTAGTTCGCAATCATTCTTTTCGAAGGCTCCATCTACAATGTCGGTTACATCAATGGAAAGGGTTGTAATGTTTCGATTACATAGAGATAAGCTATTTTCACTTTTTGATAAGTACCATAGTTTCGAAAGGCTTGGGCGAATCTTAATTCATGAATCTCATTCAATTGCAGCGGATGTTAGAGGTAATGTTAATATATCGGCAGAGGAAAAATATTTGCAGCTTATCAATGAGCATCCAGAAACTGTTAGAAGGGTTCCGATTAAGTATTTGGCAGATTTCATTGGTGTACATCCCAATAGTTTGAGTAGAATAAGAAAAAATGTAAAATTTTAGATTGAACTTTATTCTCTTTTTTATAGGCTCAATGTTCTATTTAATTTAATTGAATTAGGCATCTAAAAGATATTA
>NZ_JBYVEB010000269.1:0-714 GCF_058117085.1 Chryseobacterium sp. CG10_8
ACGGAATTGAAAAGCAGTGGCGGCGAAGAATATTCAAATTGTCAATTTGAATATTCAAGCCCGCTTTTGCTAATACACTGTTAGCGGTAGTAGTTTTATATGATTAATTTTTCAATTTTATTATCAGTTAAATTTTGAATATTTTTTGTGATTTTTTCAATGTCCCAATTCCACCATTGAATTTTTAATAGTTTTTCAATTACTTCATCAGAAAATCGCTTTTTAATTTCTTTTGCTGGATTTCCTCCAACTATAGAATATGGTTCAACGTCTTTTATAACAGTTGAGTTTGTTGCAATAATTGCTCCGTCTCCAATTGTAACTCCCGCCATAATTGTTGCATTGTATCCAATCCAAACATCATTTCCTATCGTTATATCTCCTTTTTTTGGATATTCTTTCCCTTCCATTGCATTTTTCCAATCATTTCCAAATATAGCAAATGGAAAAGTTGTCAACGAATTTGTTAGATGATTTGCTCCATTCATTATGAATTTTACGTCTGATGCAATCATACAGAATTTTCCAATTCTCAGTTTGTCATTAATGAAATCAAAATGATATTTTACATTCTTCTCAAAGTTTTCAACATTTTCAAAATCATCGTAATATGTATAATCTCCAACAATAATATTTGGATTTTTAATTATGTTTTTCAAGAAACAAAGTCTTTCATAGTTTTCTATTGGAAAAACTTTATTTTTATTTGGTGGT
>NZ_JBYVEB010000270.1:0-706 GCF_058117085.1 Chryseobacterium sp. CG10_8
TAACGAAAAAGTATTAGCGAAGGCGGGCGAAAAGTGAACTGAAAGTTCGATTTTTCAACCAAACTGAGCCAATGCTTTTTCAATGAAGTAAACTTACAAAATAAATACGGAATTGAAAAGCAGTGGCGGCGAAGAATATTCAAATTTTCAATTTGAGTATTCAAGCCCGCTTTTGCTAATACACTGTTAGCGACAGTTGCGATTTTCTATTTTTTAAATAATTTGAGAGCATTTTGTTTTACTTCATCAGTAATTCCCGAAAAAGGATTAGTTTTTATCCAATATTTTTTAATATTTTCAGGTAATGTATTTAATGACGAGTCATCATCAATAATTATAAATTCAGTTTCTGAATTTTCATTAAACCAATCTTCAATTTCATTTTTTCTAATTCTTATTTCAGAATGCTCTTTTGCATTATTGATTTTTGAAATCTTTGAAACTTTTACGCCCCTTTTTTCGAAAATTTGTTTCCATTCATCTTCACTATAATTTATTCGGTGAGTTGTTGTTAGAATTATTTCAGGCTTAAGTTCCTCAATTATGTGGATTAAGTTTGTCAAAGCCGAATTATTAAACTTATAAAATCCATCTTCAAGAAATTCGGGTTGTTTCCAAGAAGGTGAAGTTTCTAAAACTCCATCAATGTCAAGTAATAATTTCATTTGGAATTTGGAATGTATTTTTGTGCAATTGTTGCTAACGA
>NZ_JBYVEB010000271.1:0-697 GCF_058117085.1 Chryseobacterium sp. CG10_8
AAGAACAGAGAGATTTGCAAGGCGTTATTTGTACGAAATGTAATGGTAAAGATCATTACTGGAAGAAAGATAAGTGGAGTTATGAATGTAAAAATTGTAAATACCGAACCTCTCTGCGAAAAGGAACGATTATGGAGTTTTCAAAATTGTCCTTTTTAGTTTGGTACAAAGCAATGTTTTTAATGAGCGCTACTAAGAAAGGATTTTCGGCAAAAGAGATTCAAAAACAATTGGGATTAAAAAGATATGAACCAGTTTGGTCTATGGTTCATAAATTAAGAACCGCTATGGGAAACCGTGACTCTATGTACACATTGGAAGGAATGATTGAATTTGATGAAGCCTATTACACGGTAGAATCCAGCGAAATAGAACAGGAAAAAGGGATTCGCGGAAAAGGGGCTGCAGGAAAACAGAACGTTGCAATGATGGCAGAAAGTACCTTTTTGGAAGATGTTGAGACAGGCAAAAAGGAAAAGCACGTTCGTTTCTTTAAAGCCAAGGTTTTGCAAGGGCATGATTCAGAAGAAATTAACGAAATTATTCAAGAATCAATTGATAACCAAAGCATCGTGTTTACGGATAAAAGTACATCGTATGTAGACATTGCAGATTTTGTAGAACTTCACGTGATGGAAAAAAGCTCAAAAGAAACTACGAAAGAAACTTTAAAATGGGTCCATATTGCAATAAGCAA
>NZ_JBYVEB010000272.1:0-694 GCF_058117085.1 Chryseobacterium sp. CG10_8
GAAAAATGAACTGCAAGTTCAGTTTCGACCAAACGAAGCCAATGCTTTTTCAATGAAGTAAACTTACAAAAATATTACGGAATTGAAAAGCAGTGGCGGCGAAGAATATTTAAATTTTCAATTTGAGTATTCAAGCCCGCTTTTGCTAATACACTGTTAGCGGTAGTGCTATTTTTCTCTATTAAGTTCATTCAGTGTTACTTTCGCATTTTTTTGGTATTCCTCAGTAAGATTATAAATATTTCCAAGTTTTTGGCATGCAGTAATAAACGAAATAAAAGAACATAATTCGGAAATTTGCTTTTCAGTATATTCTTCTCTTAAAATTTCAAAATGCTTCTCATTTATTGACTTGTGGTCAATTGCAAATAGCTGTGCAAATGCACAAGCTGAACTTATTTTTTTATCTTCTTGGGAATATTTTGGTTTTCCAGATTTTACCATACAATATTCGCAACCATTTTCAAATGCAATTGTTCTTCGAATTTGTTCCAATAAATTAGAATCTAATTCTGTATTTTGAAAAAGCGAATTTTCCAACTCAATCCATTTTTTGAGTACATCTTTGTTATGTCCAATTAATTTTTCAAATGGGGAATTTCCAAATTCTGATAATTCAATTCTTGTCATAAAATTTTTGATGATTTAATTTTAATGAGTGTTTTGGAAGCATTACCGCTAACGAAAAAGTATT
>NZ_JBYVEB010000273.1:0-692 GCF_058117085.1 Chryseobacterium sp. CG10_8
TATAATTATTAAAGTTTTTAATTTCAATGTTTTTTATTTAGGAATAGGTAAAATTTATAAAATGAAATTTCATCTAAAAAAAATAGAACTTAGTTCTTCTTTTCTAAATATTTTGCTGGGACATAATCAGTCAACCAAACACCATTTTCAGAAATGAAAAATTCAAAATTATCTTGAAACATTTGCTCCGCCAAAACTTCAAAAACATAAGGTTTTCCATGTCTTTGACCAACTTTGATGGCGGTTTCTAAATCTGAACTTAAATGAACATGTTGTCTGCTTCGTTTTTCTAAACCAAATTGTAAAATGGATTCAACTGACTTTTCGCTTGTTCCATGAAATAGAATTTCAGGTGGTTTTTGATTGGTGTAACCTAATTCAATTTCTATGGAATGACCTTGGCTTGCTCTGATTTTGTCTTTGGCTTCGTTAAAAGCAAAACGCTTTTTAGAATTGGCCTCCACCACAAGATTCAAAATTTCATGATTGAGTTTTACCTTTTGGCTGGCTTTTTCAATTAATTCATCAACATTTGCCCAACCGTTTTCATCTAATTGTAGATTGATGATTTCAGGTTGATGTCGCAACACCAGACTTAAAAATTTACTGCTTTGTATCGTTTCTTTTTCATTCATCATTTTTATGTTTATATGGAAACATGTGTTTTTGGGACATTAAAATTAATGAAAATT
>NZ_JBYVEB010000274.1:0-675 GCF_058117085.1 Chryseobacterium sp. CG10_8
AAACTAATTTATTGGAAGGTAAATTAATTCTTAATAGCAAAGAATATGGTTGCACTTTTTCGATATTTCAAAACTACATCAATTTGAAAATTTCTAATAATTCAGGTAAAATTGAAAATGATTTTTTCGATAAAGATTATCATTTTTATTATATGAGTGGAGACCCTACGACTGAAAAAATAGTTATGGATATTCTTAATTTTTTAGAAATCAGAAATAATATCAGTATTAGATATTCAATAAAAAAATGAAAGGTTTTACACGTACTTACACTATGGTAAAACCTTTCAATTCTTAATTTCAAATGTTTATTGGTAAAGCCCCCTCACAATCTTTAAAAAGTTGAGAAAATTTCTCTGAAATTTTGTTTTTTAGATACTTTACGGTTGTATTCAATTGCTTATCTTTTATAAATTCTTGCAGTGCTTTTTTGTATCTGCTTTTGGTGCTGTGAGAGTTAAAATTTCTAAGCCAATAGGTGTATTCTAACTTATTACCAAGATTGGCAATTTCTTCTTTTGTTAGGTTTTTTTTGAAGCGGTCATCTACAATGAGTAGATGCTCGAATTTGCTTTCAAAATCTTTAAACAAAAGGTAATTTTTGTAAGGGTCGTATAAATCATACAATGTATTTATTCCAAATTTTCTTGCCTGTAATTCTTTTGAGGTATATTT
>NZ_JBYVEB010000275.1:0-672 GCF_058117085.1 Chryseobacterium sp. CG10_8
CCCTTGACCGTTTTTGAACTCTATACTTACATTGCCGTCCTCATCGGTTACTGTATTTTTATAGAGTTGATTAGCCGGATAGAAACTGTTAGTTGCATCTATCTTAAGAACCGAAGAGGTGGCGTTATTAGCCCAAGAGGTAGTAGTTACAAACTTTTTAACTTCATTAGCTACATTGGCATCATAACCAAATTGTACGGGATGATCTGCCCAAGCGGTTCCAACTTGCTTTTGTTGTAAAACACGATCCAAAGGAGAGTTTTCTAAGATCTTTTCTGCATAGATCTTTTCGTTACCATAGATACCGTTTTGCGTTGCGTTGGCAAGAGGATTGGTATAGATCGCTCCGTTTTGCGTGCCACTCTGCGGAACAGGAAGATAGTCTTTAACCTGTCTTCCGAACTGGTCATATTCTATATGAGTAACCACGTCTTTTCCTGTTGGAGAAGCTTTAACATTAACTACTTGTTTGGGTCTTCCCAAGCCGTCAAAGTATTGGACGGTTTCTGCTTTCTTAGGATTCGCCCCTGTTGGATCATCCAAATACGTTTTGGTGTAAACATAGTTTTCATTTGTGCTAGGTACAGTAGCAGTAGTTTGAGCAAAAGAAGTTCCTGCTACAAACAATACACTGAATAGGGTGATAATTCTTTTCATGATTTTGTGTTTTTA
>NZ_JBYVEB010000276.1:0-682 GCF_058117085.1 Chryseobacterium sp. CG10_8
AAAACCGATTAATCATCTTTAAAAAAACAATACTAAACTATTTTTTTTTAGAAAATTATCAAGGAATATCGGACCTAGCACTTGGGAGCAAACAATAATAGTAGGAGCAATGCCTCTTTCTAAGATTTTCTGACCACCTAATAATCTTTACGGAATACTATCAAATCAAACGCAAATTAAATATGTATTTTTTTTAACCATCTAAAAAACTAAAAACAAAGAAACAATCAACACTTATCGCAATTTTCCTTACCTTCTTTTCGGTAGGATTATTTGCTCAGGTGGTATTACCACAGCCTCCTAAAAAGTTCGAGGGTAAAATAGGGAAAACCTATAAAGACTCTAAGGAAGACTTTCCAAAAGAATTACAAGCTCCAGCTGGAGCTCCTAATGTAATCGTCGTTTTAATTGATGATTTAGGATTTGGCCAACCTGGCGTTCTAGGAGGACCAATTCCAACCCCGCATATTGACAATCTAGCTAAGCAAGGTGTGCTATATACACGTTTCCACACCACAGCAATTTGTAGTTCTACAAGAGCAGCATTACTGACAGGACGTAATCACCATTTGGTTGCTAATGGCTCTATCACCGAATTAGCCACTGGGTACCCTGGTTATAATACCATTTGGGGAGACGATGCTGCTTCCGTAGGTGAAATTTTAAAATTATTGAATTTTAA
>NZ_JBYVEB010000277.1:0-654 GCF_058117085.1 Chryseobacterium sp. CG10_8
AAATAACGGTAGTGGTACTTCTGGAAGTGGAGAATACAATCCAAATGGAACAAATAATACAGGAAGTAATAATACTGAAAATCCAGAGGATCCAAATGCTCCACAAAATCCAGAAAATGAATTAGGCGGAACACCAACTGTGCCGATTGTAGAAATTACAAAACCAACAAAAAATTGTGAACAATTACAAAGCATTGGTGAAAACACGAATGTGAAAAGTAAATTCTCTACTTTAAAATCAAATATTACGGGAACAAACGAAAATGGCGTTTTGTTAAGAGATATTCCGGGAAATGAAACTTCGGATATTATTGTGGGAGACGCAAATGGAAATATCAATTATCCATATAAAGAAAGTAGTTACCAGCCGTATTATTATAAGACATACGGAACAGCTCATAATCATTTATCCAACAATCCTGAGCATATTGGTATTTTCACTCCGGAAGATTTATTTCAACTTGCAGCTAATGGAGTTATAGAAATAGATCCTGCTAATCCCAATGTTTCTCCTACTCCCCAAAAAGCAGTTATCTTCGTATTTACAAACAAAGGTCTTTTTGCATTAAAAATTAATGATATTAGCAAATTAGTTGATTTTGTGGTTTGGTACAATAATGGTAAAAAAAATCAAACGGATGATTTTAAAAAATT
>NZ_JBYVEB010000278.1:0-643 GCF_058117085.1 Chryseobacterium sp. CG10_8
TCGGCAGTTTTTTTATTGGTTTAAAACATTTGAATTTAAAATATCTTCTAAATTTCCAATTGTTAATAAATCTTCAATTGTCTTTTCAATGCAATTTCGTGTAAGTTCCTTGACAAATAAGTCAGGTGGAATTTGATAAGCGCCATTAAGATTTTGTCCTGTTTTAGAGTCATTTATCACTGATGTTTCTAAAAATTTATAAGTCCAAATATTCAATCCATATTTTCTTCCATCTTCAAGAAAAATATGAATATTACAAAATTCATTTTCTGTATTCCAATTTTCAGGGTCAACTTCTTCAAATTCTAACCAAAGTTTAAATTTCATAAGTGTTATCAGTTTTCCAATTTATATTTAAAGAGCCACATTTTCCACAGTTTATGTATTCAGATTCCATCAAAATGTTTGAACACCGGTTACATTTAGGATGGCTTTTATTAATATGTATTAGAATAAATTTTGCTTCAATTAAGCTTAGCGAATATTCAGATTTTAAGAATTTAGTAGCGTCAAGGAATGATTCATTAAAATACTTTAATATCCTTTGCTTTTCTTCCATTGAAAAATTTGGAATTTCAATTCCATCTTCAGGTAAACATTTTTTACATTTAATTTTCACAAGCTGTTTTCTAAAATTGCCGAT
>NZ_JBYVEB010000279.1:0-629 GCF_058117085.1 Chryseobacterium sp. CG10_8
AGCTGTGGTTACATCTTCATCTCCCTCAATCGCATCCAAACATCCGTCGTTATCACTGTCCAAATCTAAATAATCAGGAGTACCATCGCTATCGGTGTCACAAGCAACTTGGGTTATGTTTATATCATCAATCAAAATATCATTACCTGAAACCTCTGAGGTATTATTTCTTAAAATAATATATACATCGGTATAATTTCCAGGATTAATTGTGAACACATAGTTGTGCCAAGTGTCATCTTCAGCAACATCCCCAGCATTTACACTGCCAATTAAATTACCAGATATATCCCTTAACTCTGCCGTTAGGTTTGGTAATGCCAAATCATAGCCATACAAAGCATTTTTGAGCCAAAAGTTAAAAACAATAGGTTGAAAAGATTGAATACCTGTAACCAGTCTTTTATAAAAATCTCCCGGTGTTGCAGATGCATTTACAACTAACATTCTACCATTTACATCACCCGTATGATCCGGAGCATTGACATAAGCAGGATGCATTGTAAATGCATTGGAAACAACAGCATAAGTGTTAGCATTATATAAGCTGGTAGCGTTATATGTATAATCAGCAGAATCTACATAAGGATCTGAAGAAACACTACCTGTACCAAATGTTTCGTAAAATA
>NZ_JBYVEB010000280.1:0-618 GCF_058117085.1 Chryseobacterium sp. CG10_8
GATGATGAAAGTTGTCTACAATATTTAAGCAAGAAGAAGTGGGAAAATGGTTTCTCTTGTATCAAATGCGGAAATGACAAATATTGCAAAGGACACCGGATTTATGACAGACAATGCACCAAATGCAATTACAATGAAAGTCCAACCTCAGGAACGCTCTTCCATAAGGTCAAATTTTCTTTGTTGAAAGCATTTTGGATTGTCTATTACGTTTCCACCAACAAAAAAGGAATTGCTTCCACCGAGTTGAGCAGAAAATTGGAACTTCGCCAAAAAACCTGTTGGCTCTTCAAACAGAAAGTAATGTCAGGGATGAAAAGCAGTGGGAAACATCCAATGAAAGGCAATGTGGAAGTGGATGAATTTGTAGTTGGTGGTCAGGAAGAAGGCGTTAAAGGAAGAAAAAACAAATCCAAAAAGTTGGTGGTTATTTCAATAGAAAAAGGCAAAAAGGGAGTGAAAAGAATTTACGCCAAAGAAATATCCAAATCCAGCAAGAAAAACCTGAAGGAATTTATGGATGAAACGATAGCTACAGAAGCACAGATAAAGACCGATGCATTTTCAAGTTATCGCAGTCTGGAAAAGGAAATGCCAAATTTAACCACAGAAAAATCA
>NZ_JBYVEB010000281.1:0-612 GCF_058117085.1 Chryseobacterium sp. CG10_8
TGTTCCTGCTAAAACAATGGAGCCGTCTCTGTTGATCTTAAGATCAGACAAACGTTCCTCCTTCTTTTGTGATTTTCCTTTCACATGTTTTCTCCAGACTTCATTTCCATTGGAATCTACAAAAAGCATCCAAAAAGTTTCATCATCTTTCTCCACTCTACCTTCAGCTTGAGTATATCCACCAAGAAGAAAACCTTTGGTTTCTGAGTCTTTGGCATTCATGACCATATTAAGTCCCATCAAGATATCTCTGTTTTTAAAAGAATAGGATTTCTGCCATTGTTCATTACCATTATTATCTAAAGCAACGAGCCACACATCCGTTCCTTCTTCTATTCCTACGGACTTATTTCCTGATTTTTCAGATCGACTTTCTCCTCCTATAAGCACTCCATCAAGGGTATTAATCAAAGTTCTTGGGTGATCATCTTGGTCTCCTCCATAAGTTCTCTGCCAGAGTACTTTTCCATTTTGATCCAGTTTCACTAGCCAGTAATCACCTTGTCCATAGTTTTCAGTCGCTTTAGCCACATAGGTTATTGGAGTGGTAGTTTGCGCTTTTGAGGTTGAGTTTTCTTTTTTGTTTTCGGTTTTAGTTTTCGAATACTCAGT
>NZ_JBYVEB010000282.1:0-567 GCF_058117085.1 Chryseobacterium sp. CG10_8
TTTTTTCATTGAGATAATCTTTATGCCTTTCATACCAAAGTTTTAATTGTTCAGTCCACCAGATTCTGTCATTATGAGTTTTGATTTTGAGAAGTAGCAAGATATGCTTTCGAAGTTCTTGCCCTGCAATATGCTTAGGAAATTTGGTTAACCAAACCAGACACATCCTTTGGATATGAACTAAACACCTTTGGACGATAATGTTCTTGTCGGTTTTCTTGATGGCTTTTAAAATACTCTTATCTCCATCGGAAGTGATACTTTCCAACTTCACGCCTAATTTCAGAAGATTAGTAAGATCTTCTTTTATTTCTTCATAATGTTCCCCGTCGGTAAACCGAATAAGCTGGGTATAGCCATCAAAATCATCTTGATAAGCAACTAAACAAAACTTAGCAAAATAGGTGGCATCTATCCTGAGATGAACATTTTCTCTTTTAATAATTTTCAGTGTAGGTGAACTTTCTAAAATAGTATAAAACGTTCGTTGAAGTGTGTCTTTCGAGTATCCACTATCTCTACAAAGTGTTCTGTAGGTTTGCCTTTCAAGTACCCATTTTCTAAACC
>NZ_JBYVEB010000283.1:0-564 GCF_058117085.1 Chryseobacterium sp. CG10_8
CGAAGAATATTCAAATTTTCAATTTGAGTATTCAAGCCCGCTTTTGCTAATACACTGTTATCGGCAGTTTTTATTGAAAATGTTTATGAAATTTAATCTTTTTTTTTGTGTATAGAATTAATAACACTTGAAAAAGCAGATTATATCTAGGGTATTAGTGTTATAGAGAATACTTTTATTCATTCAATTTTTCATAGAAATGGTTAAGTTTTTCATTAAGTATTATTCTTGGTTTTTGAAAGAGTTTGTTTGTAATTATAGTTTTATATTCTGCTTTTCCATTTTCGAAATCATAATTTAAATCAAGTTTTCCATCTTCATATTTGTAATCTCCTTTGCCATAAAATTTACTTTCATAGGTTCCATCTCTGAAAAGTGTTAATGTGTCTGGTTTATGAGGCGCTTCAACACAACAATGAGGATTATTAAAATTCATATTTACATATTTTCCATAAATATTTTCTTTTTTTAATTGAAAATTCATATTGATTAGAATCACAATCCCAATAATTAAAAAAATGATAATTGACAGTGCTTTTTTCATAAAATTGCCGATAACGAAAA
>NZ_JBYVEB010000284.1:0-557 GCF_058117085.1 Chryseobacterium sp. CG10_8
GATAAATAGAAATGTATTTGAATAGAATATTATCAACAAGTATTTTCTTCTTCCCAATAAACGACCGTTTCTTGAAACTAAAAAAATCTACCACTCTCCTCTCCTATTTTAGTTCCTTTTTCCGTTTTATTTAATAGTTTTGATAATTAAGATTTTATGAAACGACCAATTCATATAATTATTGGAACAATATGTTGTATAGAAATTCTATATATTTGTATAAAGCATTGAGTAAAGTGTTAGAAAATAGTATTCATATTAGCCATCCAGATTTTTCTAAGGTTCCAAAATATTTGTTTTGGGATACAGATTTTGATGCAATTGATTGGAGAGCAAAATATATTGCCGTTATTAGACGGGTGTTTGAGCGTGGAGATGAGATTGCCAAAGAAGAAATTAAGAAATTCTATGGAGAAGAATTGGTTAGCAAAACTCTTTCAAAAACACCTATCCGACCAATGAGACTTTATATCAATAAATAATGCTGTACTACTCTACTGTTTCCCCAAATTTAAAAGAAGCTTTAGCAGAATTATCGAACTCTGATATTTTTAAGG
>NZ_JBYVEB010000285.1:0-540 GCF_058117085.1 Chryseobacterium sp. CG10_8
TATATTAAAATAGATTTACATGATTTCGTCATGCCATTCTTTGATGGTCACTTTGGAAACTAAACCTTCCTGAACAAAAGGGTCTCCTTTTATAAATTCTTCCGCGGATTCTCTATCCACAAAAATTCCCATGGCACCTTCTCCAGGAACAGCAAACGGCCCGATTCCTAATATTTTTCCAGCTTTTACAAAGATTTCTTCGTTGGCTTGATGTCTTGGAAATGCTTCCATTAGTTGATCCATGCTTACATTAGGATCGTTTTCGTAAAATACTACTGTTTTCATAAATTGCGTGTTTGTTTTTCGGTTTTTAATTCTTTTAAACTTTTGATATTAATAATTAGAACAGGAAGCAAACATAAAGGTACTGCCATAGCAACATTAAATCCGTCCTGAATTCCGTTATAGATATTAATTCCAAACAATAAAGACAATGATATTCCTAACATATAAGTTAACGCACTCGTTATCTTCTCTTGTTTCAAGAGCTGTTCGTCGCTCATTTTTTCGTATATTCTTTTATTCATAAAGTTTTTTATT
>NZ_JBYVEB010000286.1:0-524 GCF_058117085.1 Chryseobacterium sp. CG10_8
CCTTCGCTAATACTTTTTCGTTGTCTGTAACCTTATGAAAGCAAAATCGTTAATAATTATTGTACTTTTTTCCATAATCGCTTTTGCAGTTTTTGGAATATTAAGTTCAAGGAATTTACCAAGAATTGCGTTTGGATACGGCCTTGGAATGCAAGATTTCACAAAAAATGTTACAAATGGTTATGTTCTTTATCGAAATTCAACGGAGGACATTTTTGTGGCACCAAATGACGGTTGGAATGATGAAATAGAAATAATTCCTTCTAAAGTTCTAAAATTAAATGAATACAAAGATTATATTGTAGCTGAAAGACAAGTGTTAAAGAGACAAAATCCAAATGACGAGCAAGATAAATATGAAATTTCAGACGAAAAAGTTATAGATTATTGGATTTTAGACACCGAAAATAATATTGCTCTAAAAAATCTAAGCAAACTTGAATTCAAAAAGAAATTAGAATCCCTGAAAATTCCAAGAAACATCGAATTAATTGATGTTTATGAATATTAAAAAGGCTACAGAC
>NZ_JBYVEB010000287.1:0-521 GCF_058117085.1 Chryseobacterium sp. CG10_8
TATTAAATCTGTTAGCTTTCAGTTATTCCAAAACAATTCTGGCGGTACAGGTCTTAACGCTATTGTATCACCAATAGTCGATTATGCTTGTGATACCGATAACGACGGACTTCCTGATTATCAAGATTTAGATAGTGATAACGATGGTTGTCCTGATGCTTTGGAAGGAGGTGCTGGTCTTGCAAATAGCAATTTAGTAACTTCATCTATGCCTGGAGGAAATACAGGAGCTACGAGTGGTACCTACAACCTACCTGTTGTTTTAAATTTAGGCAATACGGTAGGAAGCACAGCTGCTACATTGGGAGTCCCAACTATTGCAGGAACAGGGCAAGCTATTGGAAGTGCACAAAATACAGCAGTAAAAGCCGCAGAATGTAATCCATGTAATTCCGCAAGTTCTTTGTTTGTTGATTCCGATGGAGATACCGTTGGAGATGCTTGTGATCTGGATGATGACAATGATGGGATTTTGGATACTGTAGAATATGGTAACTGTACGACAGGGATAAGTAAATCTA
>NZ_JBYVEB010000288.1:0-511 GCF_058117085.1 Chryseobacterium sp. CG10_8
TTCTGTTGCGTCCAAAATCCCATCATTGTCAAAATCAATATCACATAAGTCACCTACTAGATCCCCATCAGCATCAGTAAATAGGCTACTAGTATTGGAACATCCTAAACATTCTACAGACTGAGTTGTAGAATCTTTGCTTGTTCCGATACTTTGAGCTACTCCACTTGTAATCAAAGCTAATCCGGAGGCATCAACTCCTCCTGACAATCTTTGAGAGCCATCTAAATTACTATATTTATAATTTCCAGAACCTTCTAATGCATCTGGACAACCATCGTTATCACTATCCAAATCTAAGTAATCAGCAACCCCATCTCCATCAGTGTCCAGATTTCCACCAGTACAACTTACAGCAAGTGTGCCTGTTGGATATGAGCTTACAGCGGGTGTACCTGATCCCACCACCTGAAGCGCAGTAAAACCAGATTGTACAGCTGAAGTAGTTGTTCCTAAATCAAATTGAGCAAGAATGGCTCCATCATAAGCTCTTTTGATTACTATCGAATTA
>NZ_JBYVEB010000289.1:0-511 GCF_058117085.1 Chryseobacterium sp. CG10_8
GAATTCGATAGTAATCAAAAGAGCTTATGATGGGGCCGTTCTTGCCCAATTTGATTTAGGAACAACTACTTCAGCTGTACAATCTGGCTTTACTGCACTTCAGGTGGTGGGATCAGGCACACCCGCTGTAGGATCATATCCAACAGGCACACTTGCTGTAAGTTGTACTGGTGGAAATCTGGACACTGATGGAGATGGGGTTGCTGATTACTTAGATTTGGATAGTGATAATGATGGTTGTCCAGATGCATTAGAAGGTTCTGGAAATTATACATATAGTAATTTAGAAGGTTCTCAAAGATTGTCAGGAGGAGTTGACGCCTCCGGATTAGCTTTGATTACAAGTGGAGTAGCTCAAAGTATCGGAACAAGCAAAGATTCTACAACTCAGTCTGTAGAATGTTTGGGATGTTCCAATACTAGTAGCCTATTTACTGATGCTGATGGGGATCTAGTAGGTGACTTATGTGATATAGATTATGACAATGATGGGATTTTGGACGCAACAGAG
>NZ_JBYVEB010000290.1:0-511 GCF_058117085.1 Chryseobacterium sp. CG10_8
GGCAGATTTCCTAACTATAGGCCAGTCTGTGGAACTAATTACATCTGCTGTTCTGTGCCCTCCTGCCCTTTTTAACAAGGTAATACCATGTTTGGTATCTACACCTGCAGTTGTACTTGGACTATTGTAACAAAAACAAACCTTTACCGCTGCATTGATTGAACTTCCTACACCTTGTCCTTGGTCTGCTCCAACATCTGCAGCTCCTCCTGAGTTCACGATTGTTGGTACTCCAGTGGTATCTACTGTTGTACCTAAGTTTTGGTTAGTCGCACTAGAGCCTGTTCCTACGGTTACCGTTCCACTTGCTGTTACCAACTCAGCTGTGGTTACATCTTCATCTCCCTCAATCGCATCTACACAACCATCGTTATCACTGTCTAAATCTTGATAATCAGGAGTACCATCGCTATCGGTGTCACAAGCATAATCGACTATTGGTGATACAATAGCGTTAAGACCTGTACCGCCAGAATTGTTTTGGAATAACTGAAAGCTAACAGATTTAATT
>NZ_JBYVEB010000291.1:0-494 GCF_058117085.1 Chryseobacterium sp. CG10_8
CCCAATACAGGAGATTGTGCCGTGCTTCCTGCTGTTGTTCCTCCACTTCCATCCTCCATACAGACAAGTTGAATGTCCACAACCAAAATAGATTGAACCTCAGCAGGACAAGTCCCTCCGTCTTCTACGGATAACTCTCCGTTATGATGCCCTCCCAAACTACAATAAGTATAGTAAGAATAATCCTTCCATTCGCAAACTGTTTTTGCAAAAATATTTCCTGAGAATGTTCCACTTGTAAAACCTTGTACATCTATCTTGTCAGTAAAATTGACGGCAGAAACATTTCCATCTGCAACCAATTGCTTTTCGGCTTCTGAAAGATTGTATGTAATAACAAATTCTTTGTAGGTTCCATCAGGAAGTGAAGAAAGCACCAAGTTTTCAACAGGTGAGTTTGGGGTTTCATTGCTTCTGTGAATGCGGAAAGTATAGGTATGAAAAGTAGAATTACTTTCAATGTATGCAATACTATCTGTATCAATTGAGATGGA
>NZ_JBYVEB010000292.1:0-468 GCF_058117085.1 Chryseobacterium sp. CG10_8
GTCCGCAATTTTATCAAGATTCGACTTTTAAATTTATATACTAAAAAAATGAAAATTTTATCAGATATTTTTTGTCATTACCTTATTTCAATAATTATTTTCTTGTTTATAAATACAATCATTTACTTAATTTATCTCGAATTCAAACCTATAAATTTTTGGATAATTTGCATAACTTTATTGCCCGCCATTATTTTTGCGTCAATTTCAAATGCTTTAATTTCTCCTTTGATTTATTTCATCCCGAAAAACAAAATCGTAATCTTAGTACTATTTCTTATCTTTTCATTTTTGTTTTATACACTACAATCAAATAGTCTTGATTTTGAAAACTCTACAGAGTGGGATTATTACGACCGTAAATCAATTATCAGCTCCAATGCAGATATTTTTATTGCAAAAAATTTCTTGGAACTTAAAATTATTTTGCCATTAATTATCATAAATCTTGGTTTATCTTTAAAAAAA
>NZ_JBYVEB010000293.1:0-467 GCF_058117085.1 Chryseobacterium sp. CG10_8
TGTAGATATCAAAATTTGAGATACACTTCAACCAGTAATACTACTGGTAGTGTTACTGCGGGAAGTACTGTTCTTAACATGTTGTATTCTACAAGTGGTGGATCTATAGGTACAGCAGGAGGGACTTCTTATTTATTTGGAGAAACATCTCCTGCAACTGTAGGAGGTAGCTATACCTTAACATTTGCTACACCTATTGAAAACTTAGATTTAGAACTGTCAAGTATCAATTGGATCTCAGAGACAGGAAAGACTGTTGTAGGTAATTTTACCATTGTAAGAGAAGATAATTCCGTGAACAGTAATGTTGATTTTAGAGTTACTAACTCTCAACGTAATCTTGTAAAGACAGAATATAATTATGGAGGTACAGTTTATCATGCTGTTCAGGGTAATTATTATGGAGGTGCAGTACAGGCAGGAGGTATCATAAACTTTTCAGGATTGACAAATTTAGTAAGTAATGG
>NZ_JBYVEB010000294.1:0-479 GCF_058117085.1 Chryseobacterium sp. CG10_8
CGTTAGGCGTCATTGTATGAAAACCGTAACCGAAATAAAAGAAGCGTATTTAAAAAATGGAATTTATTTTGCTCCTGAATATGAACAGGAAAATAAAATTCTGCAAAATTTTTATTCAGAAAACTCTAAATTAAATCAAATTCAAACTAATGAATTAACTGAAATTTTAATAAATTCAGTGAATTGGAATGAAAAATTTTTTGTTGCTGATTTATTATATTTTTATGATAATCTTGATTTTGCTTTTCTTGAGCCTTTAATCAAAAATGCATTAACCTATAATGATCCAAGTTTCAATAGAATGTTTCTAAATCCTGCTTTAAAAAACTTCGGAATTGAAAAAGTAATCAAAAATATAGCTGAACATTCAAAGAAATTATCTGAATCTGAAAAAGAAAATATAGAAAAACCTAATTATTGGATTAACATTTATAAAGCTGAAAATTTGTAAATTAACAACGTCGCCTAACAGTGTCGCC
>NZ_JBYVEB010000295.1:0-432 GCF_058117085.1 Chryseobacterium sp. CG10_8
GATTTGCCAAGGCGGAACATTTAGTTTACCAACAACGTCTACGAATGGTATTACAGGAACATGGTCACCAGCAGTGAATAATCAAGCTACGACGACTTATACGTTCACGCCAGCTGCAGGCCAGTGTGCAAGTACAGCGACAATGACGGTAACGGTAAATCCTATTGCCAGTTTGGTATTATCATTAGGAGCAAATCCTCAAGCAGTAGATGCTAATTCACCAATTTCCCCTATTGTTTATACATTTGGCAATGGTGCAACAGGAGCTATCGTGGCAGGACTTCCGACAGGTGTTTCTTATACCGTACAAGGAAATAGTGTAACAATTAGCGGAACGCCTACTATTGCCGGTACTTTTAATTATACTGTTTCAACAACAGGAGGTTGCGGTCTGGTAAGCTTGCAGGGAACTATAACTGTCAATGAATCGCA
>NZ_JBYVEB010000296.1:0-423 GCF_058117085.1 Chryseobacterium sp. CG10_8
CTTGCTGCTATAATAGTAATTGTTCCTTGTGAATTTGCTACTCCACAACCACCAACTGTTGAAATAGTATAACTGAAAGTTCCTGTTACTGTTGGTGTACCACTGATAGTAATAGCATTAGCTTGTAAAGCGTAAGTTACTCCATCTGGCAGACCTATAACAGTTGCTCCTGTAGCTCCATTACCCAATGTATAAACGATTGGAGAAATTGGAGCATTAATATCTACCGTTTGAGAGGTTGATCCTGATGATAAAACTAGACTAGCATTAGGATTAACATTCACTGTCATTGTTGCGGTATTGGCACATAATCCTGATGCAGGAGTAAACGTATAAGTGGTAGTCGCTTGATTATTAATTGCAGGAGACCAAGTTCCAGCTATTCCATTATCAGATGTTGTAGGTAATGTAAAAGTACCACCC
>NZ_JBYVEB010000297.1:0-389 GCF_058117085.1 Chryseobacterium sp. CG10_8
GGGTTTTAATAGAGTTAAAAAATAAAGAATAAGAAAATGAAAAAAATAATCACGATATTATCCATATTATTCATTACAATAGAAGGATATTCACAAGTCATCATAGGAGACGCAGTAGGAACTGCATCGAACAAGACATCTGTTTTATTGGAGTTTGCCAATACGAATAATAAAGGAATCATCTTGCCTTATGTACGAACACTTCCTAGTGCACCAACAGAAGGTACAATATTGTTGGATGCAAGCACAGCCACAACAGCAAGAGTAAAATATTACAATGGAGGATGGATTGACCTAAGTGGACAAGATGCTGATATCACGACACAACTTACTCAACAACCAGAAGGAATCACAGAAACGACATCGAAAGCTATTATTGGAGCTACCAG
>NZ_JBYVEB010000298.1:0-370 GCF_058117085.1 Chryseobacterium sp. CG10_8
GTCTCCAAAATTGACGGTTTTTGCAAACAAATTTTTTGAAGATTTTGCTAATTCGGTTTTTACAGATTTTAATTCCGTAAGAAGTTTTTCTTTGTGCTTACTTTGGTTGAGAGAAATGAACTTGGATTTTAGTTCCACATTGTTCAGTTCATTTTTAGCTTGTTGCTCTTGTAGAAAATCATTTCTACAGGAATTGATAATTCCAAGAAAAAGCAACAACAATCCCCAAAAATAAATGGTTTTTCTGTTTGTCATAGATTTTGTGTTTTTGTTTGAAAATTTTGTTTCGTTGGTTTTGCGGTGTGTTCAGACCATTTCTGCCAACGAAAAAGTATTAGCGAAGGCGGGCGAAAAGTGAACTGAAAGTTCG
>NZ_JBYVEB010000299.1:0-367 GCF_058117085.1 Chryseobacterium sp. CG10_8
AGCTCTGGTGAAGACCAACTTTCTAGCAATAGGATTAATGTTCAAAACGATAGTTTTAAGGTGAGAAATTTCTCACCTTTTTTTATAATTATCGGATGAACTTTATGGCTAAGAAAACTTCATTTTTCGTTAGAAAAATAAACATACCATTTGATAAAATTAATTCTGTTTTTAAGCGTCAAACCCCTGTGCAAATCCAAGTGGTTTTTCAAATGACTAAAGTAGCCTTCAATACCGTTTGTGGTGTTTGGTATTGCTGGATTATCAAGATAATGAAACATATTTGAAAGTGCTCTTTTGATGGTGAAATACGATCTTCTCAAACGTTTATGAGTATACCAATACCGCCCAGTTTCTGGATTAATGG
>NZ_JBYVEB010000300.1:0-394 GCF_058117085.1 Chryseobacterium sp. CG10_8
TAAGTACACATTGTCAGCAGAAGGTGTAGTTTGATCATCATTCTCATATCCATAAAATAAATCTTCCTGACCATTGGCATCGATAGCGTTGAGGTAGGTAGAATTTGGTTGTCCAGTGTCATCTCCATTGTCACTTACCAGTTCGATTCCATTCTGAGGAATAATGAGAAAATGAGGGTTAATGCTCTTGGAATATTGACTAATACCTACTACAAATTCGCGCATTTTTTGTTTGTATTCTGTTTCAGAATTGCTTTCGTCATCGTCTCCGTTACAAGAAATATTGGCTAATATCAGAGCCAATAAAAAGAAAATTTTGAAGTTCATGGTTTTTTATTTTCTCAACGTAGAATTAATCAAAAAATTTTTTGAATATCCGTAATTAGTAAAATTT
>NZ_JBYVEB010000301.1:0-391 GCF_058117085.1 Chryseobacterium sp. CG10_8
ATCATCGTTTTTGATTAAATACATTGGAAAGGTTATTGGCTATAATATCAAAATCAGCTTTGATTACCTCCCAATACTTTCCTCTTAAACATATAACATCTAAGTCTTCGTCAGCAGATTCAAAATTATTAAGGTTTGAGATAATGACTTCTTTGTCGTGTCCGTAAGGATAACGTTGTTCATGTAAAGCAATCATTTCTTCAATGGTATAGATTTCTAGTAGCTCATGCAAATCCCAAAAATCTTTCTTCCTACCTCCATTCTGAATCACTTCTATTTTCATCGCCACAATATCATCAAGATGCGTCATTTGAATTCCATCTTCTAATAGTGCCTCTCGTATGAAGGGATCAGAATAAAAAATATCTAACTTCACTGCTTCATCTAAAAT
>NZ_JBYVEB010000302.1:0-364 GCF_058117085.1 Chryseobacterium sp. CG10_8
GTCATCGTTTTTGATTAAATACGTTGGAAAGGTTATTGGCTATAATATCAAAATCAGCTTTGATTACCTCCCAATACTTCCCCCTCAAACAGATAACATCTAAGTCTTCGTCAGCAGATTCAAAATTACTAAGGTTTGAGATGATGATTTCTTTGTCGTGTCCGTAAGGATAGCGTTGTTCATGTAAAGTAATCATTTCTTCAATGGTATAGATTTCTAGTAGCTCATGCAAATCCCAAAAATCTTTCTTCCTACCCCCATTCTGAATCACTTCTATTTTCATCGCCACAATATCATCAAGATGCGTCATTTGAATTCCATCTTCTAATAGTGCTTCTCGTATGAAGGGATCAGAATAAAAAAC
>NZ_JBYVEB010000303.1:0-357 GCF_058117085.1 Chryseobacterium sp. CG10_8
ATATAAAAAGACCAATAAAATTTAGTCTTCAAACTTTTATTGAACTTGCATATCTAGCACATAACCTCCGAAATTTCCGATTGAATTATCAGGCTGATAATTACCAGCTTTTACAGTCCAAGTTTTATTATCAAATTCAAAAACTTTGTCATTATCCACATAAAAAGTAGTATCTCCAACATTTGCTTTCTCATCTAATTCATAAATTGCACTAATTGACCCATCATCGTTCTGTACAACATTAGCCATTTTATTTCCAGGTTCTGGAAGCTCTATAATTTCAAAACCAAATGCAACTAACTCACATATTCCCCAACCACTACATTGAGCACCGTGTCCTAAATTAAAAATAAATGT
>NZ_JBYVEB010000304.1:0-336 GCF_058117085.1 Chryseobacterium sp. CG10_8
AATACTTTTTCGTTGGCAGAAATGGTCTAAACACACCGCAAAGCCAACGAAAGAAAATGTCAAACTAAAAACACAAAATCTATGACAAACAGAAAAACCATTTATCTTTGGGGATTATTGCTGCTTTTTCTCGGGATTATCAATTCCTGTCGAAATGATTTTCTTCAAGAACAACAAGCAAAGAATGAACTTAATAATGTAGAATTAAAATCCAAGTTCATTTCTCTTAACCAAAGTAAACACAAAGAAAAACTGCTACCAGAATTAAAATCTGTAAAAACCGAATTAGCAAAATCTTCAAAAAATTTGTTTGCAAAAATGGTCAATTTTGGAGAT
>NZ_JBYVEB010000305.1:0-321 GCF_058117085.1 Chryseobacterium sp. CG10_8
AGCAGATTTCCTAACTATAGGCCAGTCTGTTGACGTGATATTGTCCGCATTATTATGACCTCCTGCTCTTTGCAACAAAGAAATTCCATGCTTGGTATCTACACCAGCTGTTGTACTAGGATCATTGTAACAAAAACATCCATTGACTGTTGCATCATTTGAGCTTCCAACTCCTTGTCCTTGGTCTGCTCCAATATCTGCAGCTCCTCCTGAGTTCACTATCGTTGGTACTCCAGTGGTATCTACTGTTACACCTAAATTTTGGTTGCTTGCTGTAGAGCCAACACCCACGGTTACCGTTCCACTTGCTGTTACCAAGTG
>NZ_JBYVEB010000306.1:0-356 GCF_058117085.1 Chryseobacterium sp. CG10_8
TTATATCAAAACCAATCTCTTACAAACAAATTATTGCTTAAATGCCTAATTCAATAAAATTGTTTGATATGAATGTCTGTTTTTGTGGTCGGAAGCTAGTTGACTGATCCTTCGTTTGTAATTCTGTTACAAATGTATATTGATAATACCGATGACGCAATTAATTGTGGTAAACCCTTAAAATGTGTCGGAGAATCAGTTTTTAATTCTATTTTTTCAATACAATATGTAAACCACCCCGTCCTTCGGACACCCCTCCAAAGGAGGGGAATAAAAAACGTGATGCTTTTTAGGTAAGACATCACGTTTAAGTTTTATTGAATTAGGCATCTAAAAGATATTGTTAAATTAGTTTT
>NZ_JBYVEB010000307.1:0-312 GCF_058117085.1 Chryseobacterium sp. CG10_8
TTGATTTTTATCATTAGTAATTTCATTTTATGTTTTATTGAGGTCAACAATTGGGTTAAAGAATGTATAAAATGCGAAGATGGAATTAATCGTATACCTTACAACGAACTGCCTTATGATTCTTATTTGTTAATAAGTGCAGCAACCACAATATTGACTGTAATATCAATTATCCTTCTGAAAAAGCAGAAGAACAATAGTTTTTGAGATTGATAAAACCCTTTAATAACTCATGTTATTAAAGGGTTTTTTATTTTATTGAATTAGGCATTTAAGAAATAATTTGTTTGTAAGAGATTGGTTTTGATATAA
>NZ_JBYVEB010000308.1:0-307 GCF_058117085.1 Chryseobacterium sp. CG10_8
AAAATTTAATTAAAATTGCACATGAGCGAACCAAAATTTATTACAGAAGTAAGACATCGCGTCGAAAAGGAATGGTTTGGAACTTTGACCAGAATGGGAGCCAAGTTGGGAATCCCTTTGTCTAAATTGAGAGTGTTTTTTATTTACTCCACTTTTGCGACGGTAGGTTTTTTCTTTTTGATTTATTTGGTTTTGGCTTTTTCTCTTTGGGTAAAAGATATTTTTGTCACCAGAAGGCCTAATGTTTTTGATTTGTAGAATCTGATACTTGATGAAATGTGGATGATGACCAAAGGGTTATTTTTCT